>JBEKCP010000048.1:0-20436 GCA_050014815.1 Thermoguttaceae bacterium
TCGAGGCCGGCTTCGAGCTTCCGAAGTTCGGCGGAACTGCCCGCCGCAATGGCGACCACCCCGCCAAAGGGCCGGAGCTTGCGCAGCGCGACCTTCGCGTCCACCGGTTGCTCCTGTTCGGTGACGATCAAACTGAAAACCCACGGCGGCAGGTCCGCCAACGGCGCCTGCACGATTTGCACCCGGTTGCCGGACAGCGTGCCGTCTTTCTGAAGCGCGGCGCGAACCGCAGCGAGCCGCGCGGGGTCGGTGTCGATGGCGATCACGCGATGGAATTTCTCCGCGGCCAACGCCGTGACGAGTCGACCATCTTTGAGTCCGGCGACAAGTACCCAGCCGGCATCGCACTTCTCGGCGAGCGCTTTCGCGAGAATCGATTGGTCATTCGCGGCGGAGACTGGTTGCGGAGTCGGTTCGCCGACGTCGACAGGTTGGGCCGGTGCTCGTTTGGTCAAACCGATCAACTGATTGCCGGAAGTCAGGCAGACCGAGCGATCATCGAAGACCCGCGATTGAATGATCTGCCCTTTCTGATTCGTCGGATCTTCCGGGCCGGCGTCGGGTTGCGGGACGTTGCCGGCGTTCCGGGAACTCTTCTCGACGGACCGGAAAATGGGAATCGCGTCGGGAGCCCTGGATTTCGCAGTGACCTTGGCGCCGGCCACGGGCGAACCGGTGGCGGCATCGACCACGTAGCCACGAATGGAGACGAGATTCGTTTCGATGTTCACGGCGCCCGAGAGTCGTTTGTCCACGCGCCGCAGCCAGCGCTCTTCGCCGGTTTTGAGATCCACGGCGAAGATGAACACGCCGTCAAACACAAACGCACCGGCGCAGCCATAGACCACGCCGTTCTCAATCCCGGGCGTCGTCGTGATCGGCCAGAGCGACACGAGCCGTTCATGTCCGATGCACCATGCGTTGCCGGGTCCGGGGACATACCGCCAGCGCGGCTTGCCGTCTGCCAAATTGATCGCAACCAGGGTTCCGTCGTCGCTGCCGGCCACCACCGAATCGCCGGCGATCACCGGGGCCCACCGAACCGGCGCGCTGAACGCATACCGCCATTGTTCTTGGCCGGTGGCGATGTCGTACGCTCGCAACGCGGAATCCGTCGTGGTGCCGACGATAACCAGTTTTTCCGAGACCGCCATCGAGTACGTGGAATCGCGCGGCATGTTGATCGTGTTCGACCACGCGACGGCGCGCTGCGGCAACTGCCGCGTCCACGCGATCTGCCAATCCTCCGCCCCCCGCGCCGTCAAGGGGCCAACGCACATCACCAACAGCCAGAATTTGGTCTTCATAGAGTTTGCTGCCGATTGTCAACTGATAACTGACAGGAAATTGGTTTCCCCCACAGGACTGAGTGTAACCAGGGGAAAATAGTAAAGCAAGGCGGCTGGAAGCTTTCTTCGCCAGAAAACGCCCAGAGGTCGGTTGCCTTGGCCGGCATCTTGCGTCAACCGCTCGCGGACACTATAATTGGCAAGCACAACTGGCTCCGCAATATCCTGTACCGTTACGTACTCGGACCCGCTATTACTTGCGGTGCCTGCCCCCGTTTTCATCCCAAAGTCGTCCCATCTTCTGTCAATGGAGGTGTCGGCATGTGTTGTTGCACGGCTGTCCGGAAGTCCAGTCGCCCGTCGACCGTCATTCTTGCTGCCGCGGTGCTGGTGGCGCAAGGCATCGCCGCCACGTCCGTCGCCGCCGAGCCAGAACCCGGCAGCGGCGCATACCACCTGGTACTCGACAAGTCGCTGGCCGGCGGCGAACCACTGAATGTCGAACTCCGCACCCGCGACGGCAAGATCAAATGGGCCTGGGGCACCACTCCGACCAAGGACAACATGATCCACGAAGTGGATGTGTCGGGACTGAAGCTCGAAGGCGCCAAGCTCAGCGGCCGACTCACGGCGACGGTCTGGCACATGCCCCACGAGTACACGATCAACGCCACCGTGCAAGGCGCGGACGTCAGCGGCACGTACCAAGGTTCCTGCGGCGCAACCGACGGCGCAGAACTTGGCGGCCCGCTTTCGGGCGAAATCGAGGCCCCGGCCGTTTCCGCCGGGCCGATCCGGTACGAACTCGACCTCGGCAAAGTGGTGGCCGGCGGCGGCAACCAGCACCGCCAGACCTACCTCAACTTCACGATCCGCGACGGCAAGATCGAGGACGCCAGGATCTGGCCCGAGGCCGGCGAAAGCTTTTGGCGGGGCACCATCCAACGCTGCGATCTGAAATTCACCGGCGAACGGCTCTCTGGCGCGATCACCGCCACCGTCGATTGGTCGAAGGCCATGGTCAAGACGGGCACGTATACTTTCGCCCTCGACGGCAAATGCGTCGGCAGCGCCGCCACGGGTAATCTCAAGACCCGACTCAACGGCCGCAATTTGCCGGGCGACACCCGTTTTGTCGGCCGGATCAAGCGGGCCGACGCCACGAAGGCTACCGCTGAGAACGCCGCCTTCGTGCTGAATCTGGAAAAAGCCGTGGACGGCGCCGCCGAATTGGACGTGTATTTTGAGCGCCGCGACGACAAGTCCAGGCCCGGCATGGCCATCGCCCCAAACTATCGCCTCGGCCCGCACGGCGTGGACACCTCGGGCCTGAAGGTCGCGGGCGGAGTGATCGAGGGCCAAATCGTCGTCAACGTCAATCCAGCCGGCTGGACGCAGAACAGTCGCCAGCCGGCGGCCTGCGTCTATAAGCTCCACGCCCGACTGGAAGACGGAAAAATCACCGGCGACTACCAAGGCCGCTACGTGCAAAGGGAGTTGGCCGGCGGACTCGCGGGAAGCGTGCGAACCTGGCGCGACGTTCAGCAGGAAAACGCCCTGGCCGCCGGGCGCGACTGGCCTTGTTGGCGCGGACCGCAGAGCAACGGCGTAGCGGTGTCGTGCGGCCGGCCGTTGGTCGATTCGCTCGCGCATGCCCGTCCGCTTTGGCGGAGCGAAGAGCGGACACCCGATGCGTGGATTTGGTCGCGGAGTGTTTCGCCGGGTGTTTCCGGCGGTTTTGCCAGCCCGATCGTCGCCGAGGGCCGCGTCTACCTGTTCTATTACCTCCCCAGCGGTACCATCTTCGCCGAAGGGGACGTGCGGAAGTCGCGCGAGCCGGCGAAGGTGAAACTCCGGGTGGCAGCCGACGAGGTGTTCCTCTGCACCGACGCCGCCACCGGCGAGACCGTTTGGAAGACCGTCGTTCCGGAAAAGGGGCTGAATTACAACTACGGGCCAGGCGGTCCCTTTATGACCCCCTGCTTTGCCAGCGGCCGGCTCTACGCGATCGGCACGATCGGCGTGGTCTATTGCCTTGATGCCGCGACAGGCCGGCTGGTTTGGCAGTCGGGCCTGGGCGCGGAGACCGACCGCTTCGCCCGCATGAGAACCGAGTGCCTGGAGACGCCCGGACTGGCGAAGTGCAGCATGGATTTTTGCAGCGCGCCGATGGTGATCGACGGGGTGGTCGTCTGCAACGACAACCGCGAAGGCCTGGTCGGTCTCGACGCCGAGACGGGCAAACAGCTTTGGGGACCGGTGCCCGAGTGCATCAACAAGGCCAGTTCGCCTGTCCGCTGGACGCATCAAGACAAGAACTACGTGATCGCCGCATCCTACAAGGCCGTGTGCGTCGAGCCGAAGAGCGGCCGGGTGGTGTGGGAGGTGACGGGCGTGGCCAATGCGGGCACGCCTGGCGTCTCGGAGAACTACATGGTGCTTGGCGGGGCCTCGTCGAATTGCAACCAGCGGGCAAAACGCACGGCGGGCATGATGTGCTACCGCATCGACCTCAATGGAGCGACCAAGGCATGGGCGCTCGATTCGGAGTTCTGCAACCACGTCACCAGCCCGATCATCCAGGACGGCCACGTCTATGGCTTCAGCAGCGACGACACGGTGTGCCTGAAGGTCGAGACGGGAGAAGTGGTGGGCGAGGCGCCGTTCCCCAGCACGCGAAGTTGCTCCTCGCTCACGGCGGTCGACGGACGCATCCTCCGCGAGCACCTCTACCAGCGGCTCTATTGGCACAACGCCGACCCGAAGACTTTCGCGCAGCTCGGCGATCCTTGGCACCCGCCTTCCCACGCCGAGAACACGACCTCCACCATCGCCGACGGCCGGTTGTTCATCCGCGGCAAGGACGGCATCTACTGCTACGATCTGCGTCACACGGAATGAACACCCAAAGCCGGAAAGAACCGCCGATGCTCCAGCCCAATCGAGTCGTGTTCCTGCTCGCGCTTCTCGCGATGATCGCCATCGGGTCCGCACTCCCGGCCGCCCAGCCGGACTTGCCCACGCTGCTGAAGGATACCGGCGTGGAGGCCGGCGGTAGCCGTGCCCGCAGCACCCGCAGCACCCGTAGTCGATCAAGGCGGCAACCACGCCCCGCAAACCGTCAACGAAGAAAGCGATAGAGCCGGAATACGCTTGGGTCGTATGGCAGGATGGAACGGGTGTCTGGGTTGGCACCACGGAGGAGTTCAAGCACTCCAAGAGGCCAGACACCATCGTCAATGGCGAGAGGCGACCGTGTGAAGTTGGCCGTCAGGGGCCTGACGGCAGGAGCGAGGGCGGCGAACCGCCGCCGAAATGAGCATGAACCGAGTCCAGAAGAAACTCGAAGACCGAACGACCCTGCTGGGCGCAGGTGGCGATGACCGTCCAAATCCGCTCGCACCAGCGGCGGCCGGTTTCGCTTCGCGTCCCTTGGGTAATCCGTCGGTCGATCACCACAAAGCGGATCGCCTGTTCGGCCAGGAACAGCACGTACTGGCCGCCGTAGCGGATGATCTTGGGATTGTGGAGCGCCTGCCCGTCCCAACGCCCCTGGTCGCCCGGGCCAAGCGCGACCTCGGCGAAGGCGAACGGTCCTTCGGGCCGGTCGGCCACGGCGCGGACGATCACCGAGTGTTTGCGGTAGCCTTCGGGAAACCCGGTCGCCTTCGGCCAGCGCGACGCGAAGAGGTGGCACTTGCCCTCGGCCTCGATCAGCGCGCCGCACCAGACGAAGTAGTCTTTCATCTGGAAGCCGCCGTTCTTGGGCGCCGGCAGAAGGCGCTCGCGCACCGGCTTGGGCAGCGGCGCGGCCGCAGGCGGCGCTTCCGCGCCGGCCTGCCCCGCCGGAAGAAGCGCGAGGATGAGAGACAACGAGGCGAGGGAAAAAGCCGTTTTCCGGCTACGGCCACGGGATCCATTTCGTTTCCACCGACGGCATCCGGTGGAAGCTCAACCACCCGCCGGTGGCCTATACCAACGAGATCGCGTGGGACGACGGCACCAGCGCACCTTCCACGGCTGGCCTGCCAGGCTCCGGATCGTCGCCGTCGCGAGGCGGCCGTCCTTCCAGGCGATGTCCACCTCGAAAACCGCCGGCGGCAACACGGCGACAGCCGGTGAGTTGCTTCAATTCGCCGCAGTATCGGCCCCAATGGCTGTCGTTGAAGTCCGCAGCCGACCAATTGGCCGGTGCAAGTTGCCCCAGCGCCGCCTCGGCGTCCGGTTGCGGCCCGGTCGCCACGTATACGTACCACGGTGTGGTGGCCAGGTCCAGCAGACGGACTTCCTCGGCGGAAATTTGCGCCCACGCACCCGTGCCGCCGACAATCAACAGTGTCAGAAGTAGTCTCGCGCGCCTGATGTCTTGCATCGCTGTGGCTTTCGCCTTTTGCCAATGTGGGTCAAGTGCTGAATCTGTTTCGTAACCGTTCGCGGGGTTCGGGGCGTTTGCCAGAGCCTAATCCTGAATGGTTGGCTTGCGCGCGGAGGAGGGGGTGACCGACGCAGGCAAGTCGGCCGGCCGAGGTTCCGGGAAATAGGTGGTTGTGCGGTAACCGTTAAAGAATCACCATCACCTGTTCGGCGGCCGTGATTCAGCGGGTGGCCCGTTTCCGTCGGCAGGTACCTGAGTCTCGCGGGATTCTTTCCCGCTGCGCCAGAAAATACCGGACAGATGCTTGCCGCCCTGCCGCCAGCCAGGTAGAGTGATGGATGTTTCCTAGCTGCATCCTCGAAGTTAGGTTCGGTTACGGTTAGGTGACGGCATCGTCTTGCGGTAGGATAAAGACGGATCATCACGGCGTCAAACCATGGCTCAGGGCGAAGGTCGTCGTTCCACCGGAAGAGCCGTTCCATCATCGGGCCGTGGCTGGACAGTTCGCCATCGAGGCGGTGCCTGTTGACATGGCCCCGTCCAGCGACGAAACTCGATCTTATCGGGCTGCCAGCGGTTCTGGTCGCCACGATACCGGTACGAAGACCGCGAACCCTAGCCAGGAGTCCCGAGATGAGATTGATATCGCCGGTGAAGTGGAAAGTCCTGATCGCCGTGATGCTGCTGGCCGTCGGCGGTCACGTTCGCTGCCACGCCGAGACCTATTACCTCTCTCCCGGCGGTTCTGATGGCCAGGAAGGGACTTCGCCCCAGAAAGCGTGGCAGACGATCAGCCGGGCGAACAAGGCGTCGCTCCAGCCGGGCGACAGCGTGCTGCTGGAAGGCGGCGGCACCTTTCCCGGCAACCTGCTGGTCCGCGCCTCGGGCACGGCGAAAGCGCCGATCATCATCGCGTCCTACGGGCGCGGCACGGCCACCATCTGCGGCGGCGATTCCTACGGCATCCGCCTGCTCAACTGCCAGTACGTCGAGGTGCGGAACCTGCATCTGGTCGGTTCCGGAGTGACGCCGCGTGGCGAGTCCACCAACAAGGCCATCGGGCTGGACATCTACAGCACGGCCACCGCCGGCAAGCCGTGGCAGAGCATCCACGTGGACAGGGTCACAGTGAAGGGCTTCCGCGAGGGCATCGTCTTCCACACGCGGCTGGGCGTCCAGGTTGACCCGCCTCGTTCCTTCGACCACTTCCGCGCCAACGGCATCGAGTTCTTCAAGCCCGCCGCCAGCGAGGGCGTGGTCGGCTATAACGACGTGCAGATCACCAACTGCGAGGTCGGCGAGTGCCTGTTCAGCGGCATCTATGGCTGGGGCTCGGCCAAGAGCAGCGGAAAGCCCTGGTTCCTGCCGGTGGGCAACGGCACGCTGACCAACTGTCGCATCGCCGGCTGCCTGGTCCACGACATCTATTGCGACCCGGTCGCCGATCCCTGGCTCGGCACGCCCATCCAGCTCCTCAATGCCACCGGCTGCACCATCGAGCGCTGCACCATCCGTCATTGCGGGCAGGCGGCCAACTCCAAGGGCTCGCAGGGCGGGATCGGCGGGCTGGTGTTCCTGGAATGCGACAGGTGCGTGGCCCAGTTCAACGAGTGCCACCACATGGTGACCACCATCCGCGCCGACGGCTGCGCCTTCGACATCGACGGCGGCTGCACCAACTGCATTCTCCAGTACAACTACTCCCACGACAACGAGGGCTCGGGGTTCCAGTCGGGGCCGTTCGAGGGTTGCAGCCCTCTGGGTGACAACACGATCCGCTACAACATCAGCGAAAACGACGCCAAGAAGAACACCGACAACACCGGGGGGATCATGACGTGGGGCTCCCAGCCCCGCGGCCAGATCTACAACAACACCGTGTTCGCCGGCAAGGGGCTGAAGAGCAACCCCGCCGCCTTTCGCGGAGGCGACGGCTTCGCCGTCCGCAACAACATCTTCGTCGCCGACCATGACGGGGAGATCGTCGTCGCCGGCAGGGGTACGTTCCAGAACAACTGCTACTGGCGGACCAACGGCAACCCGCGCCTGGCGGGCCATGCCGATTTGGCGGCTTGGCGGAAGGCGTCGGGCCAGGAGAGGCTCGACGGCGCTGACGTTGGCTTCCAGGTCGATCCCCAGTTTCGCGCCCCGGGCGGCGGCGGCAGCATCGACGATGCCGCCCGTCTGGGCACGCTGCGCGCCTACGACCTGCTGCCGTCCTCGCCGCTGGCAGGCAAGGGTCTCGATTTGCAGCAGCGCTTTCGGGTCGCGCCGGGGCCCTGTGACTTCCACGGCACGTCCTTGCAGCCGGAAATGAAGTTCTGCCTCGGTGCCAACCAGGATCTCCCCCGCCGCCAAGAATAGGAAACTAAGCTGACGGCAGCGGAACGGAGCAGGATCAGCCCAGATCTGTGCGCCTCACCGGGAACCCGAAACCTTCCCCATCTTGATTTTTCTACCGTGAACGGTTACCCTGAACGATTACAGCCAGGAGATCACATGAACATCCTCAAAACCTTGGTCGCATTTGCCTTGTCATTATGGGTTATGCCATCGGTGTTTGCCGGTGAACCGGACAAGACCCCCGATGCTGCCACTACGGTGACGCCCGCAGGTGAGTACCAGACTGCTTGGTTGACACTGAACAAAGGTTGGGAAAACGGGGCCGATGTTCGAGTGTTCCTGGGCCTTCGCGGGGGGCAAGGAACGACCGCGTGGTTCGTCGGTCCCGCGCGGAGCGATTGCCATTACATGTGGCTGGACCAGATCGCACTGAAACTGGAGGGCGATCGTCTCAAGGGCGACATCAGGGGCCGTATGGTGAAGCAGTGGGCGCCAATCGCACATACGGGTGACTATGTTTGCAGCTTCAACGCCAAGGTCACCAGTGGCCAGGTGACGGGGGCGTTTACCATCGCCATCACGCCCACGGGCCAGCAACCGCAGAACGCCAGCGGCAACCTGACCGGCACGCTTCAGACGGAACAGCAGGCGAAGGCGAAGGACGCTCTTCCTGTCGGCAAGAACTGGCCGTGGTGGTACGGCGCGGGATCCGCCATGCGCGGTCCCGCTTGCGGGGCCAAAATGATCGAGTCGTTGAACGATGCCAGGCCGGTCTGGAAGAGCGAGGACGCCATGCCCGGTATGTGGGGCAAAGGTCCAGACGGGCGTTACCAGACGCGCGTGTTGATGACGGGTTGCGATGGCGGGGCCTCCAGTCCCGTCGTGGCCGATGGGTTGGTGTATCAGTTCTACTTCCGGCCAAGCGGACCGATCAAGGACGCGACGGTGTATGAGAACAATAAGGCCATCGTTCTAAAGGATGATGCCCAGGCCAGGGAGAAAGCGGCCACACTGACCACCAACCCCATAGCGCAACGCGCCTACGTGGATTGGTCCCGCCCTCTGGCCGATGATTTTGTCGTTTGCCTGGACGCGGCAACAGGCAAGACGGTGTGGAAAGCCGCTTTGCCGGGGCGGTCTGGGAACGGCCAGACCCACAAATGGCGCGGTTTCAACCCGACGCCCTGCGTCCACGACGGGATCGTGTATGTCGTCAACTACGCCAGTTACCTCTATGCCCTGGATACCAAGAGCGGAAAGTTGCTCTGGGAACATGTCGGCACGAAGGGCAGTTTTGGCGCCGGTGCCGCTGGCCCAGCCGTCGCCGAGGGCACGGTTGTTGTTCAAGGCCAGTACAATGGTGTCGCTCTGGACGCCAAGACGGGCAAGGAACTCTGGAAAGGTCCCGGCGGCAATGTCTTGAATTGGAACAATGGCGGTCGAGAGTATTTTGTTGTCGATACGAGTTGCGTGGATCCCAAGACCGGCAAGGTGCTTTGGAAACTGGAGGCCAAGAATCTCCTTGCGAATACCTGGCGAATCATCGACGGCGACTACCTCTTGGGCACGATCGGCGCGGGGATGAACGCTGAAGGGGGGCAACTGGTCTGCTACCGTCTTTCTCCCACTGGCGCTGAACAGAAATGGATTGGCGAGACGGTGAATGCAGGGACTCTCGCCGTGCATGGCGGTCACGTTTACGCACAAACCGGCAGAGAAATGATCTGCGTGAAGCTCGAAGACGGCCAGCTCGTGGCGAAACTACCCATGGGGAATAGCACTTCGCCGATGACCACCGTCGCCGATGGGCGCCTCTTCTTCCGCCCAGAAGGCCGACACGGACCGTCCCCCTTCATGATGTGTGATGCCAACCCGTCTGCCTTCAGACTCCTGACCGAGGGGGCATGGGGTACGTTGAACCCGACGGATTCTGCTTACGCTGTCCATACGGTTGTTTCCCCGGTGGTGGATGGCCGCATGTTCATTCGCGGCCACGATGGGGTGTACTGCTATGACCTGCGGAAGACGGCGGATAAGTGATGCGTGGGAATAGGGGTGCAACTCATCCTGTCGGTCCTGCGCGATGCGAAGGACAAGGTCGTGCTCCACACCACGGGCAGTTGCCGCGACGTGGCTGCCGCCTTCAATCGTGAGCCGGAGCTGCTCAGGCAGAAGGTCAAGGCCATCTACATGGAAGCCGGCAACGGCCCGGACGGGAACCAGAACGAATACAACGTAAGCATTTCCCCGCTGGCCTACGCGCGGCTCTTGGAGTCGGGCCTGCCCATCCACTGGTGCCCCTGCTTCGGCAAGGACGGTTACGGGACGCACTACACCGCGGACCAGTCTGCCGTCGTTGTTGAAGCTCAGTGCCGAGCTGAATCCGCCGCAGGCCACGACCTTCGTCTTCCGGGCAACCAGTCCGTGCTGTTTTCCGGGCCGTAGACGGTTACGCCGCGGCGCAACGTCCGCCGAGAAGCAGCTTGTCAAAGAGCCGCGTGGTGGTTGCCGGGGTCCCGAGCAGGGAACCTTTGTGTCCGACATTGACACACTTTACGTCTGAATTGACAGGGCACCGCGTCGTCCTGCATTCCGTCCGGATGGGTGTACCGGACGGTCCTCGTGATGTCGTCGTACTCCGCCAGTTCGACGGCGAACTCGTCCAAGAAGCTCCCGCACTGGTCGACCCGCGGAAATATTATCTGTTTCTTCTTGATCCGCGAGTACAACACCCCGATGGAGGCCGACCGGTTCACGGTCCACTTCGTCAGGCAGCCCTCCTGGTGCGGTTCATGATCTGCGGCAGAATACAGGATCGCGAAGAGTCCGAAAGCGGACTTCAGCCGATCCATAAGCAGGCGGTTGAGCACATGCCCGTTGCCGCCGCCGTCCGCTCCGATCCAGCGCACGCGGAACTTCCGGCAGCGCTCGGCAACTTCCTCCACGACTCGAAGGGGATCCTCCGTAGCGGCGAAACGTTCAAAGCGGCAGACTTCAAAGCAGTAGTCGCTCCGCATGTAGCCGATCACAACAACCGTTCTTGATGTTCCGCCGCCGCCCCAGTCTATGCCGAGAACAAGATTCGATCGTCCTTGCGGTGAGATGTTCTCCAGCGACTCCGCCATCGGGTTCTTACTGCAACAGGCTTCCAGTTCCGCGCGGGTCGCCACATGGTCGCCGGTGGTCGTCGGCAACCCGAGGACCTCGTTCTTGAACTTGGTGAGGTCGTAGATCCGATGTCGGTCCAGGATCTTGTCATAGGTAATCCAGGGAACCATGACGTGGTTGACCCAGAAGCCCGCGCCCCACTGGGCATTGGGATTGCGTGCGATCCAGCGACCATTCTGCCGGTTGAGCGAGCTGCGACAGTCCGGACAGATGATTCCTGCCGGGCCGAGACTTCGCTCATCCAGGATCACGCCCTTGTCGCACTTGGTGCAGTGGATGGTCCATTCGTTGGCCGTGGATTGGGAGAAGGTCGTTTCCAAGTGGTTCGAGATGTCCTTGGGTGTGCCAGTGAGGATCGTGCGGCCGTTCCGAGCGTGGCTCAGCGTCTCTTGGAGGACTGGCAGGTCGCCAGCGGCCATGTCTTGAAACTCATCCACTATCAAAAGGCTGGCACTGAGGCCGCGGCACGAATCCGCCGAATGGCAGGCCGCCCGCACAAACAGCGTCGAGCCGTTGGCGAACTGCATGTTCATCACCTGGGGGCGACGCGCCCTGCGACCAAGCAGCGTGCGGCGAATGAGTGGGCTTTGCTCCAAGGACGGCAATAGGCGAGTGTGACTGAACACGCGAGCCTGCTCGATGCGGGGGCATACGAACAGCATCTGGATACCGGGGGTCTTGCAGGCTTCGTACAGGATCGTATTCACCAGAAAGGTGCTTTTCTCGGTCTGTCGACTGCAGCGCATCACCAAATCTTGATCCGTGACGGCGTAAACCTCCGGCAAGTAGGGCCGACCGTCAAAGTTCGGCGGAGTCCTTTTGATACGAGGTATTGGCGATATCATACAACCCGGGCGGGGGGCCATGGCCACATTCTGAAGGAAAAGCCAGCACCCAAGTCCGCCGCCACCCAACTTTCACAGACGAAGGAACGTGTCGTCACCTCGAATTACCCTGACCATCTTTGGATGGCGGATCTGACCACCGTGCCCATGCTCGGCTTGATTCTCCGCCGTATGCGGCGCGCTGGCCGTGCTGCCGTCGGCCAGAAGAACCTGCCGGCCGTGCCACAGCCAGCGATTCGGCGCCTTCTGCTCGCAGCGTTCGGCCACTGCGGTGGTGAGGCGTCGATGGGCTGCGGTCAAAATACTCAGCCGAACTGCAAGTATCAAGCAGCACAGGACTTGCGAACGTCAATTGAACGCTCGTTTCGGCCGCTTGACAGCGTCCGGCGGCCACCCGATGCTGAGGTTTAGGATCGACCGCCTACAGCACGGCGGTCGCCAGCGCCTCGCCCTTGGCCGACCACAGTTTGTTGCTGCTAGCCCGGGCGAGTTCCTCGAACACAATCGCAGCCAGGAGGTTGTTGGCAACCGGGTTCACGTGTTGCGGTCAGCAGCAGGGAAATAAGGGGAACTGTCCCATTTTTGCGACCAAGCCGATCATCGCCGACCATCGTGCCGCGATGGTGCTGAGACGGTGCGCGGACGGCGCCCCCCGGTGCCCGCGAAAATGGGGACCGTCCCCTCAGGGCTGGCAGCCCGGCCCGCAAGCGGTTGACCCTGGCAGGTCGGCGCGGGGCGGGTTGTTCAAGATATGTTGCGCCGCCTCGAACGTTCGGAGGATGTGCTGATAATCGGGATCTTCCTTCGCTGCAAAGACGGCCGTTCCGCAGGCCTCCGTGCCGCCGGCCGCCTTCGCCAAAGGCGCCAGGAGGAACGCGTTTTGTTCGGGGCGCGTGATGCGCACCCAATTCCTCCGGGGCAGAGCAACTTCCGGTTGGACCACCACGAGTTCCTGAAACCCGAGTCGTCCGGCCAGTAGATCCTTCTCCAGCAGCTTCGATTCCGGCCGCTCCATCATTTCCTGATAGCGCGAGGGCAACGGGGGCGGGACCGACGCGGACCCGCGCGAAGCGGCCGGCGCGATCTTGACCAGCTTGCCCAACGCCTCGTCTCGCACGCGCTCGGGGAAGATCTGCTTCCCCGCTCGCGTCGGGCCCTCACGCGGACGCCGACCTTCGAGCCGGCCTTCTCCAGCAACTCGGTGAACAGCTTCTGTTGGTGCTGGGCAGTCTCCGTACCGAAGGTCCAACCCATGTTCCCCGTCGGCCTGTCCGCCTTGTCCCAGACAAACACCACGTCGACCACGGCCTCGGCGGCAGCGGCTTCCGGCGACGGCGACAACTCGGCAGCGAAGCACAGCAGATCGTCCAGTAAATGGAACTCAGCCGTGGCCAAGGCGCCCGCGGCCGTGCCCGCGCCGAACAAAAATCTCCGGCGGCTGGTCCGCATGCCGCCATGACACCCCGCGCACATTCTTTTGTTACAGATCGCAAGCCCTTTCTTCAATTGCCCCCACTTTGGCCCTGATGTAGCCGTTCCAAGCCGGGCTCACTGGACAGCCAACCAAACGGCACCGCCATGAGTATAACTTGGCGGCGAAAGAAGTCCAACCAATAGATGCCCCAAAAGAGCTTGCATTGTTGGGCCGCCCGCGTGACAATACGTCGGCCGCCACCTTCCATTGCGCTTGATCCTTCCGCTCGGGGCGGGTATTCTGGCCGTACGCCAAGCCCGGGGGACTGGTCCATTTTTCGGCCGATCGACGTCTTTCTTGGATCGAGCGCTGTCCGAAAACATGGACCTGTCCCCTTCGTCCCCTGGAACTGGTTACTTGACAGACAGGCTCCACCCAAGCGAATGAATGATGACACGGGAACGCCGGCTTGTGGCGATCGTCTTTTTCCTGTCCGGGGCTTGCGCGCTGATCGACGAAGTGGTCTGGGCGCGGTTGCTCAAGCTCACCTTGGGCAACACGGTCCACGCCTCGGCCATCGTGGTCTCGACGTTCATGGCCGGCCTGGCGCTCGGGGCCCTGGTGGCGCGCCGCTGGACGGACCGCGTGGCCCGGCCGCTGCGGGCCTATGCCGTGCTGGAGACGGTCGTCGCCCTGGCCGCGCTCGCCTTTCCCGTGGCGCTGGGGTGGGCCGACGCCCTCTACCGCTGCGCGTTTCCCCTGTTGCAAGATCGGCCCGCGGCCCTGCTGGCGGTGCAGGCCGTGGTTTCGGCGACACTGCTTTTGGTGCCCACCGCGCTGATGGGCGCGGGCTTGCCGCTTCTGGCCCCTTATGTGACCAGGCGTGCGGAACAAGCGGGCCGCCTGGTGGGCCGCCTGTACGCGATCAACACGCTCGGCGCCGCCGCCGGCTGCCTGCTCGCCGGACTGGTCCTGATCCGCGCGTGGGGCGTGCTGGGGGCGATCTTGACGGCCGCGGCGCTCAATCTACTGGTGGCCGCGGCCGCATGGCGGCTGTCACGGCATGAGCCGCGAACCAAGCCGGCATGCCCGCCGTCTGGTGTGAAAAGTCGCCTTTCGCTCCGCGAAAGCAGCGCAACCTTCGCGGAACGCAAGGAGTTCCGGGAGCCCGTGCTGCTTCTGGGCGCCTGCTTCCTGAGCGGTTTCGCCGTGCTCGGCTACGAGGTGCTCTGGGTGCGCAGCTTCGTGCTCCGCCTGGGTGGATTCACCTACGTCTTCTCCGCCGTGTTGGGCGTCTACCTGGTCGGCCATACACTGGGCTCCTTGCTGGGCAGCCGGCTGACGGCGGGAAAAGAGGGACTGGCGCCATGGGTCCGCAGCTCGCTTGGGGCCGTTGCGGCAAATGGCGACTGCCCCCCTCTTTCCGCCCGGTTCCTGGGCATCAGCCTGATCGCCCTGGGAGCCTGCGGGGTGGGCTTCGTGCCGTTTTGCAGTTATTGGTTCGCGCTTGCGCCGGCGGCGACGGGCAATCCGCTCGCGCAGGACGCGGCAACGGCGCTGGGCAAAATCCTCTTGCCGCTATGGCATGCCGCGGTGGTCCTGCTCCTGCCGTCGCTCTTGTCCGGTATGACGTTCCCCTTGGCCTTACAGGCCTGGGGCCGCTTCCGCACGAAGGTCGGCGAGAACACGGGCCTGGTCTACGGCGTCAACACGCTGGGCGCCGTGTGCGGCGGGTTGGCAACCGGCTTCCTGCTCCTTCCCGGGCTGGGCACGCAGGCCGCCGCCAGCCTGCTGGGCCTCGGCCTGGCATGGTGGGGTGCGCTCGTGGTTTCCGGCCGTCGGGAAGACCTCCGCCGGGTGCGGGGCTGGGCCGCGCCGGCCGCGGCCGCCGCCTTGTCGATCCTCGCCTGCGCCATGCCCGCCGACCTCTTCCGCACGACGTTCGCCCATCGTTTCGGCGGCGAGATCGTGGAGATCCGCGAGGGGACCAGCGCCCTGGTGGCCGTCGTCCGCATGCCGGACAAGAGCCGCATCATGGCCATCGACAACGTGCCCATGGTCGGCGACGGCGTCCACCGTTCGGCCCAGCAGACGCTCGGGCATTTGCCCGTGCTGCTCCACGCCGGCCCGCGCTCCGCGCTCTCGATCGGCTTCGGCGGCGGAGAGACCACCGCCTGCCTGGCGCGGCACGGGCTGGAGCGGATCGATTGCGTCGAGGTGGCGCCGGAGGTCGTCGAGCTGGCGCTCGGCCATTTTTCGCACATCAACCTCGGCCCGGAGTTGGGCCGCCGCGTGCGCATGATCTCGATGGACGCCAAGAACTACCTGAAGTGTACCGACCGGAAGTATGACGTCATCATCAACGATTCGGACGTACACTCGACGGCGGCCAGCGCGCCGTTGTTCTCGCGCGACCATTTCCAAGAGGCCCTGGCCCACCTGGCCCCGGGCGGGCGGTTCATGACCAAGCTGCACCTCCAGGGCGACCCGCGGTCGAACGTGGAGTGCATCCTGCGGACGTTCACGTCGGTCTTCCCGCACACCACGGTCTGGTTCCCCGTGACGAAGCCGTTCCTCTTCGTATACTTGGTCGGATCGGCCGACCCGCAGCGGCACTCGCCCGAGGAGCTGGACCGCCGGCTGGCCGCGCCGACCGTGCGCGAGAGCATCCGCCACCTGAACGTCCGCACCGCGGTCGACCTGCTGGGCTTCTACCTGGGCGACGAAGAGGACCTGCGTCGGTGGCTGCCGCCGGGGCCGGTACACAGCGACTGGGCGCCCGTGCTGGAGTTCAACGCCGATCCGCACGCGCTGGCGCTGCGGGAATTTCTACCCGAGCTGGCCGAGCACCTGCACGGCGAGGGCCTCTTGGCCCGGCTCGACTTCCCGGCGACGCCGGCCGACGGGCGCCGGCGCTGGCTCAAGGAGTTTGCCGCGTTCCAGGAGGCGGCCCGCTATCTGCTGCGGGCGCACACGGCCCCGGACGCGGCCGCCGCGTTGTGGAACGCCGAGTCGGCCTGCCGGCTCCAGCCCGGCCACCCGGCCGCCGAGAACCTGCGCACCGCCTGTTTCCTCCAGATCCGCAGCGGCCTGGAGCTGCGGTCGCTGGCCCCCGATCGGCTCGCGCGCGAGGCCGCGGACGCACGGGGGCAAGACCCGGCCTGCGGCGCGGCCTGGCTGGTCGAGGGCCTTCTTGACGATCGCCGCGGCGAAAAAGACGCGGCGGCCGCGGCACTCGAAAAGGCCGTCGAGCTCGATCCCATGTGGGCCGACGCCCGCGACATGCTCGGCGCGTTCTACCATCGCCAGGGGCGGACGAAGCAGGCCCTCTTCCAATTCCGCGCCGCCGCCGGCCTGCGGGCTGCGCTGGCCGAGCAGTAAGGCCTTGTCCTTCCCAAAAAGCTCGTGTGAGGCGAAGGTATGAGACCAACGTGCGTAGACGAAGAGGACAGAAAGGGCCGGGAACCATTGCTGGAACGGGACGAGCAGCCATCGGGTTCGCGGCATTGGCACGCCGGCGCAGACTGCTGGCGTCGAGGGAAGATCCGACTGGGAACTGGGCTTACCGGTTACGCGGCACGCCGCGTGTACCGATGGTGCAGTCCGCCGACTTGCGGGACGGCAACAACCTGGCCCTCCGAAGGCAGTTCGACTCGCCGCGGCGTCGGTGAATTGTGATCCAAAGAGAGATGCGGCCGCGAGTTGTGATAGTAATCGAAGTAGTTCGAGAGTATGTGGTGCAAATGTCTTTCGTTCAGCACGATCACATGATCCAAACAATCTCGGCGTATCGAGCCGATCATTCTTTCGCAGTACGGATTCTGCCAAGGCGACCTTGGCGCGATCAAGACTTCTTCGATGCCCATGACCGATCTCAGCGCCGACACCAGCGATATTCCGGCTGATCGGGCCCTGCTTGGCTGCCACCGGCTGTTCCGCATCGCTGCCCTCGGCCGACATCATGGCATCCCGCCGCATTCAACTCTGTGTCGCCAATGATTTTGATGCTCGGCAGAGTATTTTGACTACACGACCCGAAACGGACATGCGGTGGACGTAGGCATGAGTCTTCCGTCCATTTGACCGCAGCACGTCCCAACTTTCTGGTTAAGGACGCCGGATCACTCCCACGGCTCCTGCTCCTCGACGTACTCCATGTTCACAACGCTTATGGCCGGACTCGATCCACGTGAGCCGCCAAAACTGGAAGGACCGGCCGATCGCTGGACGCTACCGATGTCACCACCACAAAGAAAACGTCGCCGCCTTCGGCGTAGACGCCGGGCAAGTGCAGCACAAGTGTCCTGCCGGCCACGCTTGCCGCGCCGCCCACCATCGATGCCTCTCTCACCTCGGCCGAAAGCCGGTGACGGGTGACAAACGTGCCGCGGAGCGTGGCCCCGTCCTCGTGGGCGACGGTAAAGGCGTTGCCCTCGACCTTGGTCCGTGAAAGATCGCCTGCATCGGCGGGCCGCGTGCGGTCCCCGCCGGTCACAGGCTCCATGTGCCACATCCAGAGCTTCGACTTGCCGCCCTCGATGCGATCGACGACAGCCAGCAGACAAGGCGCGCCGCTGCGGCCCGAATAGTCCACGCCGATCGAGCGCATGCCGCGGATGCCTGAGTCTTTGAACGACTCCGCCTTGCGTACGTTGCCGTAGCGCTCGTAGAGCGGCATGCGCCGGCCGCTGGCCGCGACGCCCGCGGTCGCGTAGACGTCGTTCATGTCGATGCCAACCACGCCCGAACCGTTCGGCTCGGTCTTGAGGCAGCTTAGCCGGCTGCATGTGCCTTCGTTGATCTCGGGGTTGTCGGGCAGCATCACCACGTTCTCCTCCCAGCGGCAGCGGCTGCGGTCGTGCGGGCCGGCCGCCCAGACGTGGCCCAGGCCCATCACGCGGAACGTGCCGGCGTTGGGGCCGTTCCAGCCGCCGATGGTGTGTGCCTTGAGGAAGACCTGGGTGGGAGGCTCGACGGTTGCAAACGGTTTTCGCGGCCATTATAATCTCGAATCTCGACCGTACCGTCCACGAGACGGAACGGAACTACTCAGAATGGTTCTGAGACGGGAACGGTTGCTCGAAGTCCCCCGGAGTTCTTGCGTACAGGAGAAGCCCGGCAAGACCACCACTCCCCCTCGACCCAGCCCGGAGTTCGTGCCATGCCTCCCGCCAACTCGTCCGTTCGTCGCCGTGCGTTCCTTGCCGCGGGCGCGGCCAGCGTGCCGTTGTTCGTTTCCGGCCGCGCCTTAGGGGCCGATGGCAACCAGCCAGCCAGCGAGCGAATCGGCTTTGCCGTGATGGGACTGGGTGATCGTGGCCCCGGTCACTGTGGCATGGGCAAGGCGGCCCAACTGATCGCCGTCTGCGATCCTTGGAAGAATCGCCGCGAGAAGATCGCCGCAGCGCGGAAGTGCGACGCCTATGCCGACCACCGCGACGCGCTGGCCCGCAAAGACATCGACGCGATCGTCATCGCCACGCCCGACCACTGGCACGTGCCGATGGCCATCGCCGCGGCCAAGGCCGGCAAGGACGTGTTCTGCGAGAAGGCCCTCGGCGTGAGCATCGCCGAAGACCTGGCGATCCGCGACGCCTTCAAGCGTCTGGGGCGGGTATTTCAATACGGGCCGCAGCGCCGCACGTCGGGCAACTTCCGTCTGGCTTGCGAACTGGTCCGCAACAAGCGGATCGGTGAGGTCCGCGAGATCGAGGTGATTGCGCCAACCTTCGGCGCGTGCGCCCCAAAGGTCGCAACGCCCGCGGCGACGCCCGAAGATTTGGCCTACGACATTTGGCTCGGCCCCGCGCCCGAGGCGCCCTACGTGCCCGGCCGCTGCCAGGCCCGCGGCTGGTACTGTATCTACGACTACTGCATCGGCTGGATCTCCGCCTGGGGTTCGCACATCTTGAGCATCGTCCAGTGGGGCTTCGACACGCACCGTGCCGGCGCGATCGAGGTCGAAGGCACGGGCACGATCCCCGGCGTCGGGCTGAACGACAACCTGACGCACTGGGACACGCGGTTCAAGTTCGCCAGCGGTCCGACGATGACATTCAAGACCGGCGGATCGAACCATGTGAAGTTCATCGGCAGCGAGGGCTGGGTCGAGGTCGGCGACCGCGGCTCGGGCAGCGAGCCGGCATCGCTGTGGAAGTCGCCCATCGGCGCCGACGAGATCCATCTGAAGTCGGGCGACTTGCACGAGGACTTCGTCGCCGCGGTGAAGACCCGCGGTACGACGATGAGTCCACTGGACGACGCCGTCTACAGCGACATTCTCACGCATTTGGCCGACATCGCCATTCGCCTGAAGCGGAAGGTCGTTTGGGACCCGGCCAAGGAAACCTTTGTCGGCGACCCGGCCGCCGTGCGGCTGATGACACGTGCCAGCCGCGGTAATTGGCAGTAGGCTGGCCGTGCCGCGTGTTTGTACTGGACGATCACCGCCGGGTGGTGCGCTGGTCCACCGATTTTCGGCTCCAGGAGGCCGAGTCATATCCCCCTGCCAGCTCCTGGCTAATCGCACCTCGTAGAGTCGAAATACTCATCCGAACTGCAACTGTCAAGCAGCACAGGACTTGCGAACATCAATTGAACGCTCGTTTCGGCCGCTTGACAGCATCCGCCGGCCACCCGATGCTGAAGTTTTGCCCCGAACGGTCAAAGAATTGTGCGTCGTGAAGAGGTGGCGATTTCCAGTGGGTGCAATTCCCTCTTTCAGCTCTGGTCCAACTGGCGATCGGCGCTGGCCATCGTCCAAGTCTCCAAACCTGGCAGGACCGTTTCGGCGGCCCATCGCGAGTTGCGGCCGCTTGCCCTCCGTCGCCCCGGGGATTACCATAATGCTCGATCGATTGAGAGCTTCTTTTCAGCGAGGATCTCTGCCATGAAAGCCGATCGGATCACACGCCGCCGCTTTCTGGAAACCCTCCCGGCGGTCGTGGGGCCGTGTGTGCTGGCGGCTTCGGTTCGCGGCGCCGAAGACGCCCCCCCGCCCAG
>JBEKCP010000049.1:0-17632 GCA_050014815.1 Thermoguttaceae bacterium
AACACTCCGGGCACCATCCGAAGGATGGTCGCGGGGGATCCGGCACACGGAGTGTGCCGGCTACATGGCCGAAGAGGCTGCCGTCGGGTCGGATTCTGCCGTATAATTGCATTGTCTAGTAGCGCGGCACAGCCACACTGTCGAGTTGAGCACGTTTAGCGGGCGGGCTTGCCCGCCGAACGAATCGACCGGTACTCGGCGGGCAAGCCCGCCCGCTAAACGGCGATCGTCGTTCACCACCATGGCATTTTAGTTGTGTTGCACTAACAGCGCCCTTCTTCAACGGCGTAAGATAGCGTGGGCGGCATTATCGAGACACTCCAGGCGGGTCTTGCCGAGGCGGCGTCGTTGCCGAACCGCTGGCGGCTTGCGCGTTGGGCATCGCTGGTGCCGAAGATCAACGCCCTCGAGCCCGAGATGCTCAACCTGAGCGACCAGCAGCTCCGCAAGCGGAGCCTGTCGCTGCGGTACCGTGCCAAGAGCGGCGAGCCGCTCCGCCGGCTCCTGGTCGAGGGGTTCGCGCTGGTCCGCGAGGCCGCCCGGCGGACCATCGGCATGCGCCACTTCGACGTGCAGCTCCTCGGCGGCATCGCCATGTTCCACAAGTCGATCGTGGAGATGCAGACGGGCGAAGGGAAGACCCTGGCCGCCACGCTCCCGATGTACCTCAACGCCCTGGTGGGCAAGGGGTGTCACCTGGCCACGGTGAACGACTACCTGGCCCGCCGCGATGCCGAGTGGATGGGGCCGGTCTACCGGGCCCTGGGCCTGTCGGTCGGGGTCATCGAGACGCAGATGTCGCAGGAGGACCGCCGCAAGGGCTACCAGGCCGACGTGACCTACGGCACGGCCAAGGAGTTCGGATTCGACTTCCTCCGCGACCGGCTGTTGCTGCGGCGGATCGCCGAAGGCCAGGGCGATCTCCTGGGCGGCATGCTGGGCCAACGCAACGAGTCGAACGAAAAAGCGGTCCAGGGCCCGGCCTACTTCGCACTGGTCGACGAGGCCGACAGCATCCTGATCGACGAGGCCCGGACCCCGCTGATCATCAGCGCGCTGCCGACCGAGGAGGAGAAGCTGGAACTGGCGTGCTACGAATGGAGCGCGTCGGTGATCGACCGGTTCATCGACGAGGAGGACTACGATTTCGACCACGAGAAGAAGACGGTCGAGCTGACCCGCGAGGGCCGGCAGAAGGTCCGCCTGTTGGAAAAGCCCGAAACGCTCGACGCCGTCGGCATGGTCAACATCTACCGGTTCATCGAGCGTGCGATCCTCGTCGGGCGGGAGTATTCGCTGGACCGGCAGTATGTCGTTCGCAGCGGCGAGATCGTGATCGTCGACGAGTTCACGGGGCGACTGGCCGAGGGCCGCAAGTGGCGGGACGGCATCCACCAGGCGGTCGAGGCCAAGCAGCAGGTCGAGGTGACGGTGGCCACCGGCCAGGCCGCCCGGGTGACGATCCAGGACTTCTTCCTCCGTTACGAGAAGCTGGCGGGGATGACGGGCACGGCGATGGACTCGGCCCGGGAACTGAGGAGGATCTACCGCTGCCGCGTCGTGGCCATCCCGACCAACCGGCCGATGATCCGGCAGCAGCTTCGCACGCAGGTCTTCGGCACGGCGGACGCGAAGTGGGCGGCCGTGGTCGACGAGGTCTGCCAACTGCACGCCAAGGGCCGGCCCGTCCTGATCGGCACCCGCTCGATCGACAAGTCGGAGCATCTCTCCGGCATGCTGGTCGAGCGCGGCCTGGAGCACCGGGTGCTCAATGCCAACCACATCGCGGCCGAGGCGCAGATCGTGGCCGAGGCCGGCATGCCCGGCAAGGTCACCGTCTCGACGAACATGGCCGGCCGCGGGACCGACATCAAGCTCGGCGGCGGCGTTGCACAGTTGGGCGGCCTTCACGTCATCCTCACCGAGATGCACGACGCCTCGCGGATCGACCGGCAACTCGGCGGCCGCTGCGGACGGCAGGGCGACCCCGGCACGCTGCGACAGTACCTCGCCCTGGACGACGACCTCGTGCTGGCCGGCCTGGGACCGAAAAAGGCCGACCGGCTCGAGGCGTTGGGTCAACAAGCCAATGGCCCCCTGGACCGCCTGAGCTCCCTGTTCCGCAAGGCCCAGAAGAAGGTCGAACGCCGCCACTTCCGGCAGCGGCGGGCCCTGATGTACTTCGAGAAGGAACGCAAGAAGATGCAGCGGCAGATGGGGCAGGACCCGTATCTGGATACGCCGGGGGCGTGAGGAAGGGATTAGGGATTAGGGATTAGGGATTGGGGATTGGGGATTGGGGATTAGGGATTGGGGATTGCCGCTTGCGGCTTCGCATCACTGCCACTTCCTTCATGCAACCTGCCCATGCGCCGTCACATTCTCGGAATCCTCGCTCTTCTCCTGCTGGCCGCGGCTGCGGTGCTGGCGCTCTGGCCCGGCGCGGGAGGCTGCCAGCAATTCGAACTCTTCTGCTGGCGGCTGGGGACGGTCCTGGCGGTCTGGTGGCTGGCCTATCCGGATCTCCGTCGCCTGCCGGCATGGCTCTTGGGCGCCCTTCCCGTGGTGGCAATTGTCCTGGTGTGGCGGCCGCGGTACGTGCTGCTGGTGATCCCGGTGCTGGTGGTGCTGGCGATTCTCAAACCCCGTTGGGGCGACCGGCCGTCGAAACGATGAGAATCGCATCTTACGGCCCGGGCAGAGGGCAGGGCGCCAACAGCGGCCCGTCGAGCCGCGGCTGGACCCGGAGGACCTCGGCCCGCGGGCTGCCATATTCCTGCGGCCGCCCACCGGCGATCGCCGGCCCGACGTCGTTCTCCGGATAGGGATCGAACCGTTGGGCGCGGGCCTGCTGCTGCCCTTCGGTCCCGGGGTGAAAGATTTGCGGAGGAGCAACGCAACAACCAGCCGCCGACAAGGCGGCGATCACTAGAGCAGGCCAGAGCTTCCGCATGGGGTTCTCCTTTTTGACATCCGCCCGGGCCCGCGTATGCGGGCCGCTGGGCCGCGAATTATAAGGGCCGGCTCGAATATCGAAAAGACGAATCCGCATGGGCGAATCCCTTTCACTGGCTATTGGCATCGGAGGGCACGGTATGAATGTTTAAGCCTTTTCCCAATAACGGGTTAGAACGTCAGAGTCGAGCGGCTTTGCCGCCTCTGAGCGGGATTAGGGGAAAGCGGATGAGGAAGAAAGGGGATTAGGGATTGGGGATTAGAAAAGACAGGGGAGCCTGGAGCGAAGCCGCAACCCCCGCGATGCGGGCACCGCGCGAAGCGTGGTCGCGGGGCTTTCCTAATCCCTAATCCCTGCATCCCTCAGTCCACGAACGCATCCGCCAGGATCGTTCGCCCAAGGGGCGCGAGGCAAACCGCCCCCGCTGAAGCGGGCAAGAGTGCCGTGCCCCCTCGCGGCATCGGCTCGGCCATCGGGTCGCCCTCGATCGCCACCGCACCCTCCAGCACGCAGACGACGTGAAACCGCCCGTCGCCGCCGAGGACCTGCGGGCGGTCGAAGTCCCATCGCTCCAGCACGAACTTCTCACAAGTCACCAGCCGGCTGACCCAGGGGCGGTCGGTGGGGTGTAGCTCCTGCGGATTCACCGGCCCGCGATGGAAGTCCACCGCGGCGACGCCCTCGGCGACGTGCAGCGGCCGCGGCTTGCCGTCCGGCCCCAGGCGATTCCAATCGAAGAGGCGAAACGTGACGTCGCTGGATTGCTGGACCTCGAACACCACGAGTCCCTGCCCCAGGGCGTGGACCGTCCCGGCCGGAAGATAGACGCAGTCGCCCGGCCGCGGCGAAAAACGATGGAGCAGGTCCTGGCAGGTCTGCCGGCGTAGGGCGTCGGCCAACTGCTCGGGCGTGACCCCGGGCCGAAGGCCGGCATAGATGACGCTGCCCGGGTCGGCGGCCACGATGATCCATGCCTCCGTCTTGCCCAGGTCCGGCGGTTGGAGCCGCGCCGCTTGGGCATCGTTGGGATGGACCTGGACGGACAGCGCCAGGGCGGCATCGAGAAACTTCACCAGGAGCGGGAATCGCCCGGCGGACGGGCCGCGTCCGAAGAGATCGGCCGCGCGCCCTCGGACTAACTCGCCGAGCGTGGCGCCGGCCATGGGCCCGGCCAGTACGACGCTCTGATCCCCGCCGTGATCGCAGATCTCCCAGCTCTCCGCGTAGTCGCTGCCGGGGCCGAGTTGCTTGCCCAGGGTCTCCAGGCGGCGGTTGCCCCAGAGATAGCGGCGGAGGATCGGGCGAAATCGCAGCGGACCCAATGGACTCACGCGAGCGGCTCCGTAGTTGCGTGGGGTATGCCGACCGGGTATTATAGGAGGTTTCCACTGTGTCGAGAACCGGGTCTTAGGTCTTGGGTCTAAGGACTTAGACGCGAGAGTTGACGACGGGCGCACTGAATCCAAGACCTAAGACCAAAGGCCCAAGACCTAAGACCGATGCCACGCTCCAAGGACGAAAAAGACCTCTTCGAGGGCAGCACGATGACCTTCGGGCAGCACCTCGAAGAGCTGCGGGTCTGTCTGTTTCGGGCGATCGTGGGACTGGCCCTGGGGTGCGTGGTCGGGTTGTTGGTCGGCGGCCGGGTGGCCGAGTTCATCCAAACGCCGGTGCAGAATGCCTTGGTGGACTACTACAAGGACCTAACGGCCAAGAAGTCCGTCGATCGGGCCGAGCTGGCGAAACTCCGCGCAGCCGGCATCAGCCCCGAGGGCATCCAGCGGTTCCAGGAAATCATCCAGAAGCACATCAACAATAAAGACCCGGTCTCATACGAGGTGGTGTTGGTCGATCCGAAGGAGCCGCTGGGGTCGCTTGCTGCGGGCCCGGCCGAGACGGCCAGAGCGGAGCAGTCCGACGCCGCAGCCGGTGAGGCCGATCTGAAGCCCGTAATCCACTACCACCGCCTGGCCGATGCCCCGGAAACGCACCTCAAGACCTTCGGCACGCAGGAGGCCTTCATGATCTACCTCAAGGCCTCGTTCCTGGTGGGGGCGATCCTGGCGGGACCTTGGGTCTTCTACCAGATATGGACCTTCGTGGCCGCCGGGCTCTACCCGCACGAGAAGCGCTACGTCCACGTGTTCCTGCCGATGAGCATCTTGCTGTTCCTGGCCGGGGCGAGCACGGCCTTCTTCCTGGTCTTCAAGCCGGTGTTGAGCTTCCTGTTGAGCTTTAACACGAGCCTGGTAACCGACCTCGAGCTGCGGATCAACGAATGGGTGGGCTTCGTGCTCATGATGCCGCTGGCCTTCGGGGTGAGCTTCCAGTTGCCGCTGGTGATGCTGTTCATGGAGCGGATCGGGATCTTCACGGTCGAGGCGTACTTGTCGTCGTGGCGGATCGCCGTGCTGGCGATCTTCGTCCTGGCGCTGATCCTCACGCCCAGCGGCGATCCGTACAGCATGTGCCTGATGGCCCTGCCGCTTTGCGTGCTGTATTTTGGCGGGGTCCTGCTGTGCCGGTTCCTGCCCCGGCGGGCCAGCGCCTTTGAAGAGACGTAGCGGCAAGCGGCAGATCAGGCACCAAATCCGAATATCGAAATCCTAAACAAATCCGAAATTCGAATTCCAAATGTCCGAAACGTCGCCGTTTCGGTCATTGTTGCTTTGGTGATTTGAGATTGTTTCGGATTTCGGATTTCGGATTTCTTCGCCCGTTAGATGGCTTCGCCGCCGCGCTCGCCGGTGCGGATGCGGATGCAGTCCTCCAGCGGGAGGACGAAGATCTTGCCGTCGCCGATCTCGCCGGCGGCGCCATTGCGGCCGCCCCGGATGATCGCGTCGATCGTGGGCTCCAGAAACTCCTCGTTCACGGCGATCATCAACTGCACCTTGCGGAGCAGGTTGACGGCGAACTCATGCCCCCGGTAGAGTTCGGTCTGCCCCCGCTGGCGGCCGAATCCCTGCACGTCCATGACGGTCAGGCGGAATACCTCGACGTCGGCCAGGGCCTGCTTGACGGCCTCCAGCCGGTGGGGCTGGATGATGGCGATGATGAGCTTCATGGCGGTCCCTCCCAGGATTCCCGCCTATGATGGTATCGCCCCGGGGAAGAAAGCTCAAGGGGTGAGTAGTGGCTGGTGAGTAGTGGCTGGTGGCTGGTGGCTAGCAGGGTGAGGCGACGGATCCGTCCGCTGGTGACTGATACCAGCCACTAGTCACCAGCCACTAGCCACTAGAACATCAGGATGAAGTCGCAGGCCGCCAGGAGCTGCGAACTGTGGTTGCCGTCGCCGAATGGCAGGGCGCCGCCCGCGGGGTGATTGTCGTCGAATCCCGTATGACCGCTATACCAGTCGTAGCGGATCTCGGGCCGGAGGAGCATGTTCGCCTGGGGTCGCCAGTTCAGGCCGCCGGTGACCGCGCAGAAGTTGCCGGCGAAGCCGCGTCCGGTCCAGGCGTCGACGCCCGGAATGTTGCCGGGCCCGGCGACCCTGGCGCCGTCCTCATCCCGGAACAACTCCGTCCGCAGGTTTGCCGACCACTTGGGATTGATCGTGTAGAGGAGGTACTGGCAGATGCTGCCCCACTCGGCCTGGCCCCCGCCGACGGCGGCCGCGTCCTCCACGCCCAGGTTGTTGACGAGGACGTACTGGAGCCGGTCGGTCAGTTTCTCCGTCACGACGAGGCTGGAGGCGAACCGGTTGTGCTGGCCGGCGGGGTCCTGGGGGCCGTTGGTAATCGCGTAGGCGATCGTCGTCCGGCCGTCGCGCGTGCGGAAGCGGAATCCGCCCATGAAGTCCCATTTCTCGTTGTTGTCCTCGAACTCCATCCAGCCGCGGTGCATGCCGCCCTGCACGGAGAACTGCTCGGTCACCTTGTAATCGGCCAGCCAGCCGGTCACCAGCACCGGCGTGCCGTAGGGGTAGCTGTACGAGTGGGAATAGAACGGGTTGCCCGGGGCGGCGACGATTTCGTAGTCGAGGATGCTGGCCATGTGGCCCACCTTGACCGTCAGGTCGTTCCAGCCGACTTCGCCGTAGCACTGGGGGAGCACCATGCCGTAGTACTGGCCGTTGAAGCCGTTGATGCGGTCCTCCAGTCCGTGGTTGATCCCGAATCGCCAGTCGGTGCCCAGCAACATGTCGATCCGCCCGCCGACGTCGAAACCGCAGCCGTCCGTCTTGACCGGCCGCTCGAAGGCCAGCCACAGTTGGTTCATCTGGTATTCGTCATGGTCGTTGCAGGCCACCGGGCCGTTGATGTGGTTCTTCGGGTTGTCGTCGTTATAGGTGTACCCCTGCTCGAGCCAGCCGCTGATGTGGATGCCGTACTGGCCCAGCGGTTGCGGCAGGTGCCACGGTTTCCGCTCGCAGCAGCACGGGCAATCGGAAGAGGCCTGCGGCTGCGGTTGCTCGTCCCCCGCCGCCGTCTCCAAAGCGGTGACTGCAACGGACTTGTCCTGGAAGGATGTGTCTGAAGGCTGGTCGCCCCGCTGGGACGCGGACGGTTGGCCGTCCTCCGGGCTGAACGCGATCTTTTCCACCCGCTCGACCGGGCAGAACTGCAAACCGCCCGCCGGATTCTCGTCGCCGCGGACCGCGCAGGCCAGGCTGCCGATCCACGCCACACCCATCGTCGCAACAAGAGCCAATCGTGTCATGACTTCTCCCCCCTAGAGCCGTTGGACAGCCGGCCGCACGCCACCCGCGACAGCATGGCGGGTCTCTCAACAGCGGAACGCCGCTGCCTGCCTCGCGGCAGGCGGTGGCGTCCCTGGATAAAATCGGCGGGCTAGAACCTGACGATCAGGTCGGTCGCCCAGAGGAACTGGTCTTGGGTGGTGTTGTTTTCGAACACCGGAGCGGTCGAGTGGTCGTACCGCATCTCGGTCCGCACGACGACGTTCTTGTTCGGCTTGTAATTCAGGCCGAAGGAGAGGGCGCTGTAGTCGGACAGGGCCGGGCTGGTCGACGGCGGACCCACCGCCGAGACAACCACTCCGTCGCCGTCGTTGAACCACTCATACCGCATGCCGAACGACCAGCAGTCGTTGATGTCGTAGAACAGGTAGTTGGCCACGCCGAACCAGTCGCCGTGGGCCCGGCCGCGCCGAACGACGACCGCGTGGTCCTGGTAGCCGTAATTGGTCTCCAGGGCATACCGCCAATTGCACCCGATCTTCTGCGTGAAGACCAGGCAGGCGTGGGTGCGGTTCCCGTTGATACCGGGGCTGACCTCCTGCTGCCCTATGAACGATTCGAAGGCCAGGGTCCGCCTCTGGTCGCAACTGGTCCAATTGAAGCCCCCCAAGACGCCAGGGTTGTCGGTGGGATTGTTCCAGTCGTTCCAGCCGTTGTCCATGCCGCAGTTCACGGAGAGCTGATCGTTGATCTTCTGGATCGCCATCCCGCCAGTCAGCGTCGTCGGCTGGCCGTAGAGGAACCCGTACGAGTGGGAGTAGAAGAAGTTTTCCGGGGCCATGACGCTCTCGTAGCCGCAAGGGGCCAGAAAATGCCCGAAACGGAACACCGTGTCGTTGCGGGCCACGTCACAGTACATCTGCGGCATGACCAGGCCGTAGAACCGGTTGTTGTTCCACTCGCTGTCCCATTCCGTTCCCTGGGCGACCTGCGGGAAGCGGCGATCGGTGCCGTAGAGCAAATCGCACCGGCCGCCAATGTCCCAGCCGCAGCCGTCGGTCTTCGTGACCTTCTCCATGATGAAGTAGAGTTGGTTGAGTTCGGCCTCGTTGGCGCGGTCGTTGTAACCCACCGGCCCGTTGAACTTTCTGCCCGGGTAATCCGGGTTCCAGGTGTAGCCTGCATCGACCCAGCCGCGGATGTCGATCCCCTCGCACTTCAGCCACGGGCCATCGAAGAGTTTGAATGCCTCGCACTCGCAGCGCCCTTCGCAAGAGGTGCCTGCGCAACATGACGTGTCACAGCAGGTTCCTTGCCGGACCGCCACCTGCGACTGCTCCGCACCTTGGGCTGTCGAGGGCTTGTTGCTGGGCGATTCGGTCGCCGTGCCGCCGCTGGTCTCCTGGGCAAACGTCACATAGTCCTCCGACGCAAACGCCGCCGGCTGGACCGACGTCGGCTGGCGCAGCGGAGACGATATTGTCTGCTGTGCCATCGCCTGGCCCGACAGGACCAGTCCCAATAGACCGCCGGCGAGAAACCATTTCATCGTACACATGGTCGACGACTCCGTTCTTGGCGTGAGTGAGAGACAATCCATTGTTAGGACTGTTAGCGATCTTAACAGTCCTGCTATCGGACCGCCGACTCAGGCCGATCCATGCTAAAAAGCCGGAAAACATGCAGAACTGGCAAGAACGGACCGCCGGCCACGAAGACTCTACCGTCTGTAACAATAATGCGGCGTTTGGCGGAGTTAGACTCTAACGCGCGACGAATCTGTAGCCGCCAAACAATATTCCCGTTCCCCGATGTTGGGGCGGCCGCTCTCGCTCCCCTCTCCCGCGTGCCGCAGCGGCACGAGTGGGAGAGGGGCCGGGGGTGAGGGAGTCTTTGGAAAACGCCGATCCAGCGGCATTAGGCGCTGCCGGTGGACTCCTCCGCGATCGGCATCGACCGGACCCGCCGTCTGACTCGCGCCAGGCCGGCCAGAACGCCCGGCAATTCTCGCATCAGCCGGAGATGGCCGCCGGGGACTTCGTGCCAACTGATGGACACTTCGTCGCACCGGTACCCGAGCCGCTGGGCCATGGCCAACAACTCCAGGTCGAACAGGTACCGCGACTCCTCGCAACGTTCGAACAGGCGCCGGCCCGCCTCCGCGCGAAACATCTTCAGCCCGCACTGCGGATCCCGGATCGGCAGCCGGAGGATCCTGCCGGCCAGGGCGGCGAACAGGCGACCCGCGAGCCCCCGAATCCGGTTGCGGGACAGCCGCTGGTCGGGCCCCCGCACCAATCGCGAGCCGACGGCCAGATCCGCACCGGCGCGGATCGCGTCGGCGAGGCGGCGTTCCTCCTCGATCGGGGCGGCCCCGTCGGCATCGGCGAACAGGAGCAGGCCGCCTCGGGCCGCGAGCATCCCGGTCCGAACGGCCGCCCCTTTGCCGCGGTTGGCGTCGTGCCGGATCCACTTCAGTTGGGGCCAACTCGCCGCGGCCGCCTCCAGCATCCCAGCCAGCCCGTCACGGCTCCCGTCGTCCACCACGATCACTTCGTAGCGGCGGCCGTAACGGCCCTCGATGTACGGCCGGATCGCCGCCAGGTAGGGCGGCAGCCGCGCAGCCTCGTTGTAGGCGGGCAGTACGAGCGATAGAATCACGTCCCCGGTCGGTACCATAGGCTCTCCAGCCAAGAGCTTATCGCGCGCGGGGCCCCTTGGAAAGGTCCCCGCCGGGCCTGTGTGTGGCTTGCGTCTGGCGATCGGGCGGTCTATAGTAGAGGAAAATGTGCGCCGCCAACAGAGTTGCGGCGCAGGTTCTCATTTCTTTGAGTCGTAGAGGAGCAACGATGAACCCGAAGAACCACCTGGTCCTGGCAACCATCCTGACCGTCCTGGCATCCGGCCCGGTCGCATCGGTCCCGGCAAGGGCGGCCGAACGGCAGGCGCCGGCTGCCGGTCCCGACGGCCAGAAACTCGTCCCCGTGGAAGTGAAATTGCCCAAGGCCATGTTCCTCGGGACGCCCAAGAACATCAAGGCGGCCCCGACCCTTGAGAAATACTCGGAGAAACCCCGGCCGCCGTTCTATGCGCCCCAGGGCGTGACGAACCTCGCGGCGGGCAAGAAAGTCACCTCCAGCGACCCCAACCCGATCATCGGCGAGCTCAGCCTGGTGACCGACGGCGACAAGGACGGCGGCGACGGCAGTTTCGTCGAGCTCGCACCCGGCAAGCAGTGGGTCCAGATCGACCTGGAGAAGCCGGCCGACATTTATGCTGTTGTCGTGTGGCACTTCCATGCCGAAGGCCGGGTGTATCACGGCGTCATCGTCCGCGTGGCCGACGATCCCGACTTCGCGCATGACGTCAAGACCGTCTTCAATAACGACTTCGACAATTCGACCGGCCTGGGCGTCGGCAAGGACCTGGAGTACATCGACGACTACCAAGGCAAGCTGATCAACGCCTGCAACCCCAAGGGCCAGCCGGTCCGCGGCCGGTACGTCCGCCTCCACTCCAACGGCAACACGTCCAACGACCAGAACCATTACATCGAGGTCGAGGTCTACGGCAAGCCGGCCAAATAAGGATAAAGGAGGAAGGCGGAAGGATGAAGAATGAAGGCGCAACCGTTTAGCGGGCGGGCTTGCCCGCCGTGCCGGCGCGCATGAGCAACAACCTTCGAGGACTGTTTCTGGCCGCCGGCCTGCTGGCCGTGGTGGCCACGGCGGCATGGCTCCGCCTTCCGCATTTGGCGGCCCGGCCCATGCACGCCGACGAGGCCAACCAAGCCAAGAAGGCCGGCGACCTGTACGAGACGGGCATCTACCGCTACGACCCCGGCGATCATCACGGACCGAGCCTCTACTGGCTGACACTGCCCGTGATGTGGCTTTCCGGTGTCGAGGATTTCGCCCACAGCGACGAATCCGTCTACCGGCTCCTTCCGGCGGTGTTCGGCGTTGCGCTGGTGCTGCTGGTGCTCTTGATGGCCGACGGGCTCGGCGCGCCCGCGGTCCTCGTGGCCGCCCTGTTGACGGCCCTCTCGCCGGCGCTGGTCTTCTACTCGCGATACTACATCCAGGAGATGCTGCTGGTCACGTTCGCGATGGCCGCCATCGCTTGCCTGTGGCGATATAGCCGCTCGGGCCGAGCCGGTTGGGCCATTGCCGCGGGGGCCGCCTTCGGCCTGATGCACGCCACGAAGGAGACTTGGGTCCTTTCGGCCGCGGCCATGGCGTCCGCCCTGGCGTTGACCCTCGCCTGGGGGCGGCTCCGCGACGGGGCCGACACCAGCCCGACGCGCAAGCGAGGGACCTGCTCGATTTCCCTCTCTCGCTTGCGCGTCGGGCTGGTGAAACTGCTCAGGGCGCGGATTTTCCAACATGGCCTGGCCGCGCTGGCCGCCGCATGCCTGGTGGCCGCGGCCTTCTACTCCGGCTTCGGCCAAGACCTGCACGGCCCGTGGGACTCGATCCGCGCCTACGTCAATTACTGGGACCGCGGCCGCGAAGGCGGCCTTCAAGCGGAGCCGTGGCCCTACTACTTCCAGTTGCTCCTGGCCTGGCAGCCCGCCCGCCGTCTCTGGGCCCCGGACGCGGCGATCGTGCTCCTGGCGGCGGCCGGTTTGATCGGCTCGCTCGGGATGGGCGGGGTCAAGCTGACGCGCGGGGCCGGGCACCATGCGGAGCATGGTCGCGCCGCTAAACCCTTGTCGCTGCCTCTTGTCCGCTTCCTGGCCTTTTACGCCGTTATTCTCACGGCCCTCTATAGCGCCATCCCGTACAAAACGCCCTGGTGTGCGGTCGGCTTCCTCCATGCCATGGTGCTGGTGGCCGCCGCCGGGGCAGCGATGCTGATTCACGCAGCCCGCACGCGGAGTATGCCCGCTACTATGATCGTTGCCGCGCTGCTCTTGGCGGCCATTGCCCACCTCGGCTGGCAATCGTACCTCGTGAATTTCCGCATCCCGGTCGATCGGCGGCACCCTTACGGCCACTCCGCCACGTCGCCCGACATGTTGAAGCTTGCCGGTCGGCTCGAAGCGTTGGCCCGGGTTTCGCCCGAGGGGCACGACATGATCATCCACGTCGTAGTTCCGGACGACTATTGGCCGTTGCCCTGGTACCTGCGGCGGTTCAACCCGGACCGCGTCGGCTACTGGCGGGATGCAGCCGCGTGGCGGCGGGAGACTGCCGGTTCGCCGCCGCCCTCGGTAGTCCTCCTCTCGCCCGAGGTGTCGAAGGAAGTTGACGCCGGGCTCGGCGGGAAGTACAACAAGCAGATGATCTTCGGCCTGCGGCCGGAGGTGTTCCTCCTGGCCTACGTCCGCGATGACCTATGGCAGGCGCTGCTGGCCGCCGGCCGGTGAGGGGGGTGTTTGCCGTGGCGTACGATCCGCCTGATTCGCAGTCAGATCCTTTCAAGCCGCCCGCGATTCCCACCGCGGTCCACTGCATCCACTGCGGCCAGGAGTACGAGAGCTATCTGATGGAATGGCGAATCGAAGAGGGCTCCGACGGCCAGCAGCACGGTTTCTGGTGTTGTCCGGTCGACGGCTGCGACGGCCGGGGTTTCGGCTTCGACATCTTTCCGACCGATCCCGAGTACCGCGACGAAAACGGCGGCTGGGTCTATGACGACGTCGAGGAAGACGAGGGAGGCGAGTCCGGCGAGGAGGACTTCGACCCCGAGGAAGGCGAGAACCACGCTGAGTAGGATAGCCTGACGCGGGGAGCGGCCGGTCGTTCGCCCGCGGGCATCCCGCCAACGGGTTGACGCGACCGGCCAACCCAACGTACAATAAATGCGTTTGGAGCGTGTTGTTCCGAAGTTGCAGTGCACGGGAGCGGCGTCGACTATTGGGTGGACGATCTTCGCGCAATACTCGAAGTCAGCGGCATCGAGACGGGTAATCAGGCCGGACTCAAAAAACGCCACAAGGAGAAGACGGACCAACTGAAGAAGAGTTCGCTGTTTCCAGGTACGCCGGGATATGTCTTCGTAGTAGCCTTCGGCCACAAGGGCGCAATATTCAGTTATTACAAGTGACATCCACGGGGCTGTCCGAACATGCCGAAAAGAAGAACTGACCCAAAGCTCGAGCGTCTGAAAACCGTCAAGTCGGCTTATATCCTCGAGGCCGATTCCTCGATGGCCCGAGGCTCGGAGGCCATGGCGATGGAGTTGTTCCTTAAGGCCGGCGAGATGGAATTGGAGCTGGCTGATCTTTTCGGGCCGCGCAATGGAGGGAGGCGCCGCCAGGTCAGTCTGTTCAGCGCGGGCTCATGTTTCTTTCCTCCGCGCGAGGCAATACCGCCGGGCGATGGATGCCTTCAAGCAGGTGGCCGAAGAAATCCCCGAGGCGCGCGAACTGATGGAGCCGATGGCAGAGTGTGAGGGCAAGGAGGACGTTCCCCTCGCCGGCACGACCGCGGGATTACAGGCCCTCGTCGAACTCCTTCTTAAGAACGGCACGATCAGACCGGAGCAATGGGCCGAAGCCCTCGCCGCCCATCGATGACGCCGGTCGCCGGCTCCCTCGTTTGCGGCCGGCCTCGGAAGTCTACAGCTCCCAGCCCTTGCGGTACTGCCGGTGGACGAGCGGGTCGAGTTCCGGCAGGTTCGCACACTTGAGGTTGACCGGGTCCCACTCGACCTTCTTGCCGACGCCTGCCCGCTCGGCCAGGCAGCCCAGCAGGACGATCTCCGTAAGCGGCCCGCCGTAGTCGAAGCTCGACGACGGCGGTTCTCCGCCCTCCCGGCACGCCCGGAGGAAATCGGTGTAGTGGTTCAGTCCCCTCTTCACCCGCGGGAGCGTCTTGGGCGGCACGGGAAACGCCTGCATCTTTTCCTCGGGCACAAGCCGCGGGCTCTCGCAGTAGTTGCCGGCAACCAGGATTCCCTTGTCGCCGACGAAGACCACGCCGCCGTCCGTCAGTTTCCGGTTGTACTTCTTTTCGAGCTCGTCGACGATCGGCGGCCGGTTGTGTTCGCCCTCAGGATTGTCCGGGTCGAGTTTCGACAGGGCGTCGATTGTTCCCTTGAAGCCGTCGTACCAGTGGACCTTGACCGGCGGCATATCGCGGGCGGCCCCGGCCGCCGGGGCCGGAAAGTTCCAGCGAATGACGTTGGCAAAGGGGTACCGTTCCCCACTGCCGCCGACTTGCTCCAGGGCTTCCACGCTCGTGGGACTGCCCAACCGCAGGGCCATGAAGACCCCGTCGAGGTTGTGGCATCCCCAATCGCCGACCGAGCCGTCGCCGAATTCCCACCAACTCCGCCACAACTTGGGGTGCAGATCCTTGTGATAGTCGCGGTAAGCGGCCGGGCCGATCCACTCGTCCCAGTGCAACCCGGCGGGAACCGGCATCGCGGGCAGCCGGCCGCCCACGCCGCCCCGGCCCGTCCGGGCCCAACTGTAGGTCTCCAGGACGTTGCCGATCGCGCCGGCCCAAATGTATTCGCACAAGCGGCGAACGCTCTCCGAGCTGTGATGGTGATTGCCCAACTGGGTGACGACCTTGTACTTCCGCGCGGCCTCCATCAGGGTCCGCACCTCGCCGATGCTGTGGGCCAGCGGCTTCTCGCAATAGACGTGCTTGCCGAGCCTCATGGCGATCATCGAGGCCACGGCATGGTGATGGTCGGGCGCGGCGATGAAAACGGCGTCGACGTCCTTGTGGATCTTGTCGAACATCTTCCGGTAGTCGAAGAACGTCTGGATGCCGGAGGTGTTCAGGTCCGGATGCTTGTCTGCCACCCATGCCTTGGACTGGGCGAGGAGGTCTTCGTCGACGTCGACCATGGCGAGGAACCGCTCGCCGGCCGCGGCGTTGAGGGCGGGCTTGCCCTGGTTCCAGCAACCGATGACGGCCACGCCAAGCTTCGAGTTAGGGGACGGGTCGGCCAGCAGGGCGGGCACGCCGAAGGCCGCCGCTCCGGCCGCCGCGGCCCCGGCCGCCGCCATGTTCTTCAACAACTTTCGACGCGTAATCCGCTTGCTCATGGAAGCCTTCTCCGGTGCTCAAGGGCCGTTTCTACGATCTCGCAGATCATGCTCCAGCATAACAACCGACAGGTTCGCCGGCAAGCAACCGCCGATGCAACCGCCGATCGAGCGTGTGGCATTGGCGACCCGACGGCCTCTGCGGTAAACTGGACGCATGAGGATCTTCCTGTCGGTGTTGGCAACGATCGTGGCGGGCATGGCGTTGGGCACCACAACGGCCTACTTCCAGGTCCGGCCGGTCTGGGTGGTCCCCGCGGAGCAATGGATGCCCGCGGCCCCAGACGTCGCGCCCAAGGTAGTCGTCGACCACGAGGAGCATGACTTCGGCGCGATGGACGCCGAGCAGGAGGGGTGCCACGAGTTCGTATTCACGAATGTCGGAACCGCCCCGATGCAGTTGACCCCTGGGGCGACCACCTGCCGATGTACGGTCAGCGTGGTGGACACCGCGCCCATCCCCCCCGGAGGTGTGGCCAACGTCAAGGTTGTATGGAACCCCCATGGCACTCTGGGACCCTACCGCAAGACGGTCACGGTCCGTTCTAACGATCCGCACCAACCGGAAATCACTTTGACGGTGGTGGGCGAGGTGACGGTGGGGGTCCGCGTGGACCCGCCCGAGCTGGTGCTGAGCCGGATCCCCTTCGGCGAGTCGGGCGGTGGGGAGGTGCGGCTCTGGTGCAATCTGACCGGGGCGCCGCTGGAAATCACCAGTCTGAAACTGACAGATGAATCCTCCGCAAAGTGGTTCCAGGCCACCTGGGAGCCTTTGCCGCCGGCGGTGATCGAGAAGGAAGAAGGGGCCAAAAGCGGCGCGCTGCTCCATATTGCCGTAAAACCGGGGTTGCCTCAGGGGCCGTTTCAACAGACAATCTCGCTCCGGACTAATCAGGCGTCGCGGCCGGAGTTGACCGTTCCGATCAAAGGGATGGTGCAGAGTGACATCTCGATTGCCGGCCCTGCCTGGAATTCCTCCTCGGGCGTTCTGGACATCGGGACGGTGACCAGCCAGACCGGGGCGGAGCGACGACTGCTGCTGGTCGTGCATGGCAAGGAGTGCAAGGCGGTGCGATTCAAGCCCGTGCGGATGGTTCCGGCGTTTCTCCAGGCCAGGCTGGGGGAAACGACGGTGATCGGCGATGGCGAGGCCAGTCACACCCCGCTCTTTGTCCAGATTCCGCCCGGCTCCCCTGAGGCCAACTACTTGGGCTCTAACGAAGGAAAATTGGGCGAGATCCTGCTCCAGACCAGTCACCCCAAGGTGCCAGAGTTGCGAATTCTCGTTCGATTCGCCATCGGCGGCTGACGGGAAGGGATTGGGGATTAGGGATTGGGGATTAGCAGGGGGAGGGCGGAGTTTAGCGGGCGGGCTTGCCCGCCGTGTTAGGAAGATCAAGGATGAGCAGGCGGAATACTTCTCGTTTTTGGATTGGCGGAGCCATTGTCTCGGCCGCTTTGCTGTTGGGCCTGACGGCCGGGTGCTCTTCGTCAGTGGACCAGGACAAGCAGGCGGACCCGGCTGCGCCGGGCACCCCGGCTGCGCCGGCTGCCCCGTCTGTGGCCGACAGGGCGGGTGCCGTTTCACCCCTGCCGGCGGAACAGCCGAGGGGGCCAGTGCTCCAGCCGCCGGCAGGGTCGGGACCTGCGGTCACGGTGAGCCACCTGGCCGGCAATCAGTCAGCCCCGGTCGCTCGGCCGGCTACGGAGGAGCCGCCGAGCCTGCTCTTGCCGGAGCCGGCTTCCAAGGTGCCGGCGACCAAGCCGGCGGCGGGGTCCGCGAGCGATCCGTCCAAGTCTGCGGTTCCCAAGGGAGAGCCAACTTCAAGTCCCAAGTCAAAGGCCGAGGGCTCGGAGAATCCGTTACGGATAGGTCCGGAGCCGGGGGGGCGGCTGGTGCCGGTCCAACCGGAACCGGTCCCCCCCGCGCCGGCTGACGATCCGGTGCCGGAGAAGCCGCGTGCGACGACCCAAGTGGCCGGGCCGGCTGTGCCGGTCCAGCCGGAACCGCCCGCTAAGACGG
>JBEKCP010000050.1:0-17243 GCA_050014815.1 Thermoguttaceae bacterium
GAGAGATGGATATTCAGCAACTCGTCCGTGAACTGGTCACGAAAAACGACTCGAAACTCGTGCTCCTGGTGGCCGATGGCCTTGGCGGCCTGCCCATCGAGCCCGGCGGGCCGACCGAGCTGGAGGCGGCCCGGACCCCGAACCTCGATGCCCTGGCCTGCCGCGGCGTGCTGGGGAGCATGATCCCCATCGCGCCGGGCATTACCCCCGGCAGCGGCCCGGGACACCTGGGGTTGTTCGGCTACGACCCGGTTCGCTTCCTGATCGGCCGGGGCGCCCTGGAGGCCACCGGGGTCGGCTTCAAGCTGGGGCCCAACGACGTCGCCGCCCGCTGCAATTTCGTCACGCTGGACCCCGCCGGCAACATCACCGACCGCCGCGCAGGCCGCATCCCCACCGAGGAGAGCGCCCCGCTGGCCGTGCGGCTCCGGCAGGTGAAGATCCCGGGCGTGGCGGTCTTCGTCGAGCCGGTCAAGGAGCACCGCTTCTGCGTGATCTTCCGCGGCGAGGGGCTCGACGGCAACGTGGCGGACACCGATCCGCAGCGGACGGGCGTGCCGCCGCTGGCGCCGGCCGCGCAGAATCCCGAGAGCCAGCGGACCGCCGACGTGGCCCGGCAGTTCGTCGCCGCGGCCCAAAAACTCCTGGCCGGCCAGCCCAAGGCCAACGGCCTGACCATGCGGGGCTTCGCGGCCGCCCCGCACCTGCCCGGCTACGAAGAGGTCTTCGGCCTGCGGGCCGCAGCCATCGCCGTCTATCCGATGTACAAGGGGCTGGCCCAACTGGTCGGCATGGAAGTGATCGGCAAGCCGACGACCCTGGCCGAAGAAATCGACGTCCTGGAGAAGGCGTGGAAGGACTACGACTTCTTCTTCGTCCACTTCAAGTACACCGACAGCCGCGGCGAGGACGGCAACTTCCCCGAGAAGGTGAAGATGATCGAGCAGCTCGACGCGGTCGTGCCCCGCATTACGGCCTTGAAGCCGACGGTGCTGGCCGTGACCGGCGACCACAGCACGCCCGCCCGGCTCAAGAGCCACAGTTGGCACCCGGTGCCCGTGCTGCTTGCCGCGGACACCTGCCGCCCGGACGCCTGCGAGTCGTTCGGCGAGAAGGAGTGTCTCAAGGGCGGGCTGGGGCAGTTCGAGGCGGTTTACCTCATGCCCCAGATGCTGGCCCACGCCGAGCGGCTGGCCAAGTTCGGGGCGTAACGGGCCAAATACGAAAACGAAAATCCGAATGTCGAAATCCGAAACAAATTCAAATGACCGAAGCAGCCAATGACCGAAACGCCCACGTTTGGAACATTGGAGTTTTGGACTTCGGATTTGTTTAGGATTTCGATATTCGGATTTCGTGCTTCACTTCACTTCATGTCCTCAAAGAGGGCGTCCACGAACCGGTCCGGCTCGAAGAGCGCCAGGTCCTCGGGCTGCTCGCCGACGCCGACGTACTTGACCGGCAGGCCGACCTGCTTGCGGATGGCCACGACCACGCCCCCCTTGGCCGTGCCGTCGAGCTTGGCCAGGACGATCCCCGTACACCGCACCGCGTCGGTGAAATGCCTGGCCTGGCTGATGCCGTTCTGGCCCGTCGTAGCGTCCAGCACGAGCAGGACTTCGTGCGGGGCCTCGGGGATCTGCTTGCCCAGCACGCGGTGGATCTTGGTCAACTGCTGCATCAGGCCCTGCTGGGTCTGGAGACGGCCGGCCGTATCGACGATGCAGACGTCGGCCGCGGTCTGGATCGCCTGGGCCACCGCGCGATGGGCGACGCTGGCCGGGTCGCTGCCGGAGGCGCCGGTGACGATCTCCGCCCCGACCCGCCGGGCCCAGATGCCCAGTTGCTCGACGGCGGCCGCCCGGAACGTGTCGGCCGCCCCCAGCACGACCCGCTTGCCCTCGCCCCGGAGCATGGCCGTGAGCTTGGCGATCGACGTCGTCTTGCCGCAGCCGTTCACGCCGGCGACCATGATGACCGTCGGGCCGGCGGCGGCAAATCGCAACGGCTCGGGCGGCTGGGCCAAGAGCGACTTCAGCGTCTTCTTAATGTGTTCCAGCACGTCTTCCAGCCGGACGACGCGCGTGCTGTAAGCCGTGCCGATCTCGTCGACGATCTCCTGCGCCGCCTCGACGCCCATGTCGGTCTTGACCAGCATCTCGAACAACTCGTCGAGAAAGGCCTGGTCCACGAGCCGCCCCTCCGTCTTGAAGAGGTCGCGGACGTCGGTCTTGAGGAACTGGGTGGTCTTTTGGAGACCCTGCTTGAATTTTTCGAATAGGCCCATGGAGAGATTTTGGATTTTGGATTTTAGATTTTGGATTTGTTTGGGATTTCGGATTTCGGATTTGAAATTTGGGACGGTCCTTCCGCCTTCTGCTCTAATCCCTGTGCTTTCTGGTGCATCAGGTTATCGAGAATTCCGTTGACGAACTGGGCGGACTGGGCGCCGCCGAATCGCTTGGCCAGCTCGACCGCCTCGTCGACGGCCACCTTGGCGGGGATCTCGGTGTGGAGAAGCTCGTAAGCTCCGAGTCGCAGGAGGTTGCGGTCGGTGGCGGCCATGCGATCGACGCTCCAGTGGGCGGCCGCCTGTGCGATCCGCTCGTCGAGCTCCCGCCGGTGCTCCCGCACGCCGGCCACCAGGGTCCGTGTGAACTCGATCAGGGCGGGCTCGCGGAGCCACTGGAACCGCAGGGGGGCGTCGGCCGCCACCCCGGGATCCGCCGCCCCCTCGGCCTCGGCCATTTGGCCGACGAACTCGATGAGTTCCCGGGTCTGGCGGCCCTGGTCCAGCAGTTCATCCGGCCACCCACAAGCGGGTACCCGGCAAGCGGGCGCCCCGGCCGTGCCGGGCGGGTTCAGGTCGTCCCGGTAAAGGGCCTGGAAGGCGATTTCTCGTGCAAACGTTCGCGGCCGCATTGTCTTCCCTTACCGGCGGAGACTGACGGACACCGAGCATTCTGGCCGTCACGCTGCCGGCGCGAAAGGCCCTTTGGCCGGACCCCGTGCTCTTAGGCTGCCCCCGGCCTTTCACCGTGCGGCCATTATACACCGGAGTTGTTGCCCCGGTAGGGGCATTTGGGAATAGCCCAGCGAGTCACATCATTTCTGGGCACTTCGGGCGTGTAAACGATCTGTTCCTCGCCGCAAGTCCTTATTGCTCGGTTGCTTATGCCGTGTCATCGGCTTTCCCACCGCGTCGAGACAGGAGGCTATTACGCTATTCTGGCATGGGTTTGACGAGATTTCAAGGGACAAAACAGGGACAAAAGGATGGGCGATAATAGCCTCCTCGGTACGACAAGCAGGCGACTTAGAAGCGTGGCGTCAGGACGGCCGATGCCGGCCACAATACGCCTGAATCCTGCGGGTGGGCCACCGCAAGAACCTGGCGGCCGGACGCCTTCCACGAGACGCTCGCGGATGCCTACCGGCGACTGGCGATCTACGAAACTTGGAATGTGTTCGCGATTATCCTGAAGCGAAAAACTGACGCGGCGTAAGGACACAGAACAGCAGGCGGGACGCAGTGGTGCCCACCGCCTTTGTCCGTCTGCGCGTCAACTGACTTGACGTTGATTTCCGCACACCTGGTCAACCCGCAGGAGGCTTGTAGCGATTCCTCCGGCACACCGATCCTGGTGTCGGCCACCTTGGAGTACAAGGACGGTCGCATCCTTTTCGTCAAGAGCCCCTACAGCCTCAAGGACGAGATCAAGGCGATGCGGGGCTCGCGGTGGCACGGCTACGACGAGCCTGACCCGCGGAAGATTTGGTCCGTGGAGGACTGCCAGCGCAACCGCTTCCAGCTTTCCTTCCTCATGGGCGAGGATGCCTACGCCTGGTTCGACCGGCCACTGGTGCGGCACGAGTACACGCGACCGCTGAAGGACCATCAAAAGGACCTGACCGACATCCACCATGCGTGGAAGGAGATCATTCGCCGTCCTTCGGGGCGGCGATTGCATTTTCTTGAACTCGGTTGTCGTGCCTCCTCTGCATCGCCGGCCTTTTGGATGATCCATCCAGAACAAACGCAGTCACAAGCGTGTAAGCGACTGCCTTCTGCGTTCTGGGTACTTTTCCCAGTAACACAACGTCGTCGGCTGCTTTCACCCAGAGACACGTCCTCACCTTGTCATCGCCTTCAAGATAGTCGAAGACCAGCGATTCCGCCTCACCGCAACGGTCGATAGTTGCTCGACACCAAGCCAGCCGCCTGGGTCGTGGCGTCTCCAGTTGGCGATCTCCAGTTGGGCGCACATCTCCTGGAAACGGCGTTCTTTTCCGCCATTAGAAATCAACTGACCTGCCGGTCAGTCAGGTCATGGCTCACCCGCGGTGGCGGGGCGTAGTCGCTCGATCAACACAATAACCGGCCTGCTGTTATCTGCGATCCACGCTATTGCCCTTGGTCGTCAAGAAAGATGCAATTTCCTTCACGATGCGATCCATCGAAGGCAGCGTCGTGAACGCCTCTTCGCACTTGACGACGACCGGAACGTGCCACGAGTACGTGCCTTTCTCCACCAGCCGGCTCCTGAGCGTCGCCGGCAGCGCACCGTGCGGTTTCAGATCGCGCACGTCGTCGCCCTTCGCTGCCTTGGCGTCGATGTCGGCCTGTGACAGGGGCAGGTACGGATAGAGATGCTTGGCCTCGCTACGGCTCGCTTTGTTGCCGCAAAAGAACTCAAGGAAGAGATTCCGGCTCCGCTCGTAGACGAGGAACGACGGACCGTACATGCAGTGGCTTTCCTTATCCAGCGACAGTGCTACGATGCGCTTGAACTCGGCCGTGTCCGGGTCGTAGTTGACGATCAGCGTCTCGCTGTCTGTCATGTCGATGGCCTTCGGCCGGCGGGCCAGCGGAAGGATTTCGATGTGGTCGCCCAGGTCATCCACTTCCTCGTCGGAGATGGGGATACCGTAATTGCCGGGGCCGACCATCTTGCGGTTGCGGGTCGAATACGTGTGGCTCGGCTACAATAGCCGGCCCAAAAGCGTGAAGCTGCCTGAGCCATCGCCCGAGAAGGTCCAGGAATTTGTGGGTTTGCTCGCCGGCATCGAAGTTCGGGGCAAGGAATTGCGAGGGCTCGTGTTGCCCCCGGCAGGAACCCCCTAGCCGGCGTTCCACCGTGGAATCCCGGCCCCAGGTCGGCAGGTACGGCATTTTCGGGCACCAGCCGGTCGCCAGACCGGCGCTTTTTTCGGGAGGCGTTGATGAACAATCAGGTCGTCAGCCAATACGACGAGTACCTAAAGCTGACCAACGACCCAGCCGCGGCTGCGTCCTTGGCGCTGGCCGACGTGATGCAGCGCACCTTGGATGCCTCGGGCGGCGTAGCAGCCAACCGGCCCGTACAGACAGTTGACGAGCCGCTCACGGTTGCAGAGGTGGCCCAAAGGCTGCGTGTCAGCCGGCGGGTCGCATACGAATTGTGTCAGGCTGGCCAGATCGAAGCCTTCAAGGTCGGCCGCGCGATCCGGGTACGGCCAGAGGACCTGGCAGCCTACATCGAGCGCCGCACCGACCGTGGACCGGATGCCTTGGGGACACGCCGGCCCAACAGGGCCCGCTCCCCGAGACGGGCGCAATGGTTTTCGGGCCACTCAGGTTGACTGACGGTAACAAGACCGCCCGGGCGCACCTTGCGGTGGCCTCCCGGTCTGGGGCCAACCCTCGAACAATAGAGGCGGCTGGCACAGGCGGCAGCCGAAGTTTCTAGCACTGGAGTCCCAAGAGCAACTTACCATCGGTCTGGAATGAGCATCGGGTCAGTCAGCCGCAGAAGCGCCTCGCACGTGACGTTTGCAACAAGGTCGTCCGCGTGATCGAGATACGGCCGGATCAGGGCTTCGTCGTCGCCATTCCCAAACCGGCCAAGAAGCCAAAGCAGGCGGAAGGCCGCCGAGTTGTCGAGGGTGCCGACGAAACGTGGCCGAAGAGCGTTCGCAACGGCGTCCGAAGGAAAATGGCTTAGGTAGTGCTCGGCTACCCTTACGAACATGTCGTCCCTGTCGTCGGCTCTGTACTCAAGGAAGTGTTCAACGGCAAACACATCGCCGCGTCGCATCAGTTCCTCGTAGCACAAGTGGGAGAACTCCGCCTGCTTCGTGGAGCAATCTGTCGAGCTGGTCAATGCGTCGCCTTTGGACGCCCATCGCTTGAGCAACTCCCGGACCTTCTGGCTGTCGATGTGCTGAAGGGCGAGCAGTACCTCAGTCCTACGGTCATCAATGACCTGCTCCTCTGCCGCTGCAAAATACTCGGTCAACTCTTCCGTTGCGACGTGCGTGTAGTATTCACCGGAACGCCAGCCATGTTTCCAAGACGCCATTCCCACACATTGGCAGAACCACGTCGGGCCTTCCGGCCTTGATCGAGCCACTTCCACTGCCTTCGACACTGCCGAACGGCTGCCGCAGCATATCAACGCCATTGCAACGGCTTGCTCATTGGGCGTGGTGCCGAGCAGATTGTGCAACGCTTGCTCCGCTTCGTGTGTACCGATGAAACCGAGTGCGGCAATAGCTGATAATTCCGCATTGGTGTTGCCGTGCTCAAGTGCAAGTGCGTGCAAGGGCTTCACGGACGCCTGGTCTCGAAGCCAACCGAGTGCATCGGCTGCGCAGGCTTTTGCGCCGAGCCCCACGTCGTCCACGCTGGCCGTGAGCAGGTTGCGGAGGTTAGTGGCGGACCTGTAGCAGCGAAAGTAGCCCAGATTCAGTGCTGCTTGCCCACGCAAGTCCGCGTCGTCAAGGCAGTCAACGAGAACCTCCTCGATTTCCACATTCGGGACAACGGGAAGGAAGCAGAGCAGCGTCCATCGAATGGCAGACGAGGTTGCTCCCTTCCACCATGCCAGCCATGCGTCGGGCGATATGTTCTCTCGAACGTTGCGCCGGGAAGGAAGCTCCCACTTCCGTCGCGCCAAGGCTTCGATCGCGTGATAGACCAATGACGGATGTCGGGTGTGCATTGCCCACTGGTAGCCAATCCACGACGCCTCCTCGTTATCGTGCTGCACCAACTTGATGATGTATGGCTCAAGCTCTGGCGAGTAGAGATGCTCCTGTGCGGACCAGGCAGGAGAAACCCGAGACTGGGCTTCCTCCATCGCCTTGCGGTCGTCTGAATTACGAAGTGTCGAGATAGTCTCTGCCGCCGCCATCGCGGAATGGTAGAAGACCTCTCCTGCTTCGCTTGTACCCAATGCGATCAGAGCATGATTCTCGTCTGCTAGCAGAAAGCCATTTGCTACAAGCCGCTGCTGGAGGTGGGAAGCGAGGCGATTATCACCCAGGTAGGCGAGCACACAAGCTGCCCGGGCATGTTCCTCGCTGCCACTGGGAGCCTCTAACCGTTGCAGCGCGTACTCGGCTAGTGCTTCTCTAAAGCCCGGCGGGGTGGAACGCAGTATCCCGATCATTTCCGCATCGTAATGGTGCGCGGCGATCCAGGGCAAGCGACCAAACCAGTGGCAGCCGTAAAGGAGTGTCATCCCCGCGCGATCGCCGAGCTTGCCAAATGCCCTGGCCCCGATTGTCCTCAAGGTTTGGTGTGGCTGCTCCGACGGGAGTAGGTGCTGTGCCAAGCAGCGGCAGGATTCTTCGCACTGTAGGTCGCCCAACAACTGGATGGCAAGCGCCCCCCGAATCCTGTGGCGATCCGCAATCTGTTGTCCCAATCCATCTGTCACCTGCTGCCGAACTGACGGTTCATACCTTGAGGGGTCGCATCGAACAACAATGGCTGCCTTGCGAGGGTCAGCAGCCGCCAGGTACTTGGCATATTGATGTCGGGCCTCTTTGTCGATCAATAAGCGACCTATGCGAGCCAACCGGGGATATGCGTCGGTGAACCGAAGGGCGGCGATTTGTTTTGCCGCCTGTTCCGGGTCCTTCTCAATTGCGATGATTTCTGCCTCAGCCCGGTAGAAGTCCTGAACCGCCTCAAATACAAAGCGGATACGATCTGGCCGGCCAGGCACGGACTCCAGGATGTTGGCACGCAGAAGTCTCTCGACAATCGGTCCAGGCGGGGCAGTCGGGTCAAACCGGGGTACGTTGGTCAGTTCGTCAACAGGCAACGAGCCACCGCCATCCTTGGCGACTCGCAGCGCAATCGCAATCAGGGCGTCCCTAAACTGCTGCGGTGCCAGCCTCTCAGTCGGAACGGCTTCCTTTTCCAGGCGGCGGCTCAGCCACGTCTCCAGCAGATCGCTTCGTGTAATTCGCTTCGGAGGGCCACCTTGCCCGGCAAGAAGGTCGAGGTAGACGCGCAACGTAAATGGATGCCGAAGCTCTTCGCGTGCCTCCTGCGGCAAGGCCGAGAGTTGTGTCAGCAAACACCCCGCGCGCACCCAGGCACCCTTCAATTCGTCTTCAGTGAACCGGTCAGGTAGTGGAATTCCGTCTGTCGGCTCCACGCGATCCAGGTATACTTCGGCAGCGATTGAAGTTGGCTCACGGCCGTCTATCTCGTTCTTGGGCATCCAAATGCCCCAAGCACGGTCCACACATGTTTTCCAGAACTCAGGACGGGAGGACACCACGAGCACAGCTTTGCGGCCAAGGCGTGAGTTCAACCAGTAATTGATGGCTTTCCGAACCGAGTCGGCATCTTTCGCCTCATCCAGCCCGTCCAGGATGACGGTAACGCCCACTCGCTTCGAGTACGGCAATCGTTTGCGTATTCGCCTCCGCACAACTGGCCAAGATGCTCGGACCGCTAAGCCGGGAGTACGGGATGCCGAGGTGCTTGTGCCGAATGTCGGGATAGTCCGTGTCCAGAAAGCGGGCAATGTCTCGGCCATCGTAGGGGTGTAACGTTACTTGACCCGCCGCCGCCTTCGCCACCGTGAGCCAGTCCACGCTCTTGTCCTTCGGGCCATCACGGTCGATGTTACGCGGAGTCGCCACTACGATCTCTCAGACCCCCGGCGAGACCGTCACCGCGTCCCGCACGTCGCCGACGAGCTTGTTCCACCAGTCTCCCTTCTCAACCGAATACTGGAAGGCAATGGTACAGGTGGCTGTCGTCTCGCCGACGTAGGAATCCGGCTGGCCTTTGATGCTCACGCCCTGGGGATTGAGTCCATGCGTTCTTAGGCGGCGGTATCGTGGCTCAATGCGACGAAACAGATCGTCACACAAGCTATGGAATTCGCCATCGGACAACTGTTGGAGTCTTTCAATCGTCGTCATTTGGGAGAATCCCAGCGGGAAGCGGCTGCCAACCCAACTCTGTGACCGTCAGCCCAAGGATTCCCAGGGTTCGGCAATCAACTCGACTCATCGCTGGTCTTGAACTTCTCAACCTGCTCACGGATGGGCTGCGGGGCGAATTACCAGTCTCACCCCGTCTGAATATCCGCTTGAATCCCGCGCTGTCCCAACGATTCCTTTATGCCCAACTCCACCGTGTTCTCGCGGATGGCGGCGTCGCCCTTGGCGATGATGACGACATCGCAACGGACCTCGGCCCCTTCCTGGGCCAGCGGGTCGATGACCTCGTTGTAAATGTCGTTCCAGTTCTCCCAGGGAAGGTTCTTCATGTCGATGCGGACCTTGTTCAGCCGGCGCTCGCCCTCGACGATCTGGACGCCGCCGCCCGGCGTCCAAGGCCCTTCCCCATCTTCGCCTGCCTGGCCGACGCCCGCGCCGATTGCGGGCGTCAGAACGCCGGCATCGGCGGCACCACCGCCGGGCGTTGCCGCTGTAACGGCCTCCGGCTTCGGCATGAGCGCCTCGGCCACCGCCGGCCGGAGCAGCCATGCTGATTCGATGATCTGGCAATCCGCGGCGGTGATGGACTTGTTCTTGTAGTAGATTGTGTCGAACTGCTTCTTCTCGCCGTCGCCCAGGGCGTAGCCGAACAGGCCGCGATGGACTCCCTGCGCCATGCAGGCCGGCAGCACTTCCGGCCCGAGCAGCCGGGGCAGGTGCGTCAGTTGGGTGAAGTAGTCGGCCAGGGTCCGCACATTGACCATCTCCTGGTCGTTTGGCCAAAGGGCGAATCGTTCGCCAATAAGTATCTTCGGGTCCAGGCCCTTGAGAATCTGTTGCTCGTCGATCAGCTTCTCCAAAACCTTGGCGCTGAGCGTGGTCCGCCCGCTGTAATTGGAAATGCCCATGTCGAACGTCCGCAGGGTCTTCTTCTCGGCGGGCACCAGGACGATCCGGTAGGCCGTCATCAGGGCCGCCGGCAGGCGGGCCTCGGCCTCTTTCAACCGTTGGGCCAAGTCTTTGAGCTGGTCGTCGGATAGCTGCTTCTTCGTTGGTTTGTCCTCGTCCACGTTCCGCAAGGCCAGCAGCGCGCGGGCGGCGTCGGTGACTTCCGAGGCCCGCTGCTGGTCGGGGGCCAGGAAGACCAGCACGTTGGCGTGTTTGCGGAACCCCTTGCCGTGTTGCTTCAGGATGCCCGTGACGAAATCTTCGGTGGCCTTGGGCATCTCGTCTTCGGAGGCAACCTGGTGCAGGTCCAGCACAATGAGGCTCAGCCGCGGCTCGTCGGCCACGTCACGGTCCTCCTCGGGATAGCGGTAGACGCGGAAAGCGGCATCGCCGATCAAATCGTTCAGCGTCTTCTTGGCGAAGTCCCGAACCTTGTCCGGCTCCGAACGGACCATTTCCTCCCGGTCCACCAGGATGCGGTTCAGGTTGGGCCGCGAGTCGAACCGGTACAGCCCGCTGTCTTGATAGAGGAACCAAAGCCGCTTCGTCATGCGGTCCAGCGAGTCGGAGACGAAGGGCGGGGCCATCTCCGGGTTCAGCACGGCCAATCGCAACTGCGGCAGGGTGGCCCCGCGCTGTTGCCCGCCGCTGAACGAATACATGAAGATCGAGCGGGCGAGCTTTTCCGATACGCTCTCCTTGGCATATTCGCTGCCCAGTTGACGGTCGATCTCGGGTGCCTTGGCGTGGTTGCCGGCGATGTCGCTCTCGATGACCCCGTGGAAAACGCTGCCGTACCCCGTGTGCTTGACCAACTCGCCGCGCACGGCCGGTGCGCCCAGGTTCACCGATCCGCTCTGGATCAGCGGATCGTTGTCCTTCCCCTGATACAGGTTGCTGATGACATCGGCCAACAGACGCAGCACACCGCGGGTCCGCTGGAACTCGGCAATCGTGCCCCAGCGTTCGTAGAGCACGGTAATCAGTTCCGGGTGGAAGGGGTAGGCCCGGACCATTTCATCGCGGTACGAAGGCTCACGGCATCCCGAGGGCACGTCCTCGCCGAGCTGCCGGTAGACCTGCCAATACGCCTCGGCCGCCGCACGATGGTCGGCCGGGTCGCCCAGACTCTCGAAGAGCCGGCGGCGAATGACCTCGTAAATCTCCGTGCCAACCACGGTCTGGCGAACCTTTTCCACCCGGCCCAGCACCTTTTCCAGCGATTCGTAGGCCCGCTCGCCGCCCTCGTCCATGTACTCGGCAAGCTGGCTGGTGAGCGTGGCGATCATGCAGGCCGTGGGGCAATTGGCCACAGCAATGCTCAATTCCTGGAGGAAAATCAAGGTGTTGCCGCGAAGGGTGCTTTCCTCGACCTTGATCCCGCCGGCCTTGAGCAAGTAGGCCAGGACTTCATCCAGCAGGATCAGGCACGGCCCGGCCTCGGCCAGTATCTCACCGAGAAGATCCGTGCCGGGGGCGATCTTCTGCTCGTCGGCCTTGGCCACCTTGGCATAGAGCCGCTCGCCGCCAAGCTGCCAGGCCATTTCGCCCCAGAATGTGCGGTTGTTGGTCGGACTCAGCGCCGTCCCTACCAGGCAGGCCATCCGGGCGGTGGGAATCTGCTTCAACCCGGCCGCCGCAACCAATGCCTGGATTTCCGGCATCCTGGCGACCGGGTTCGGGCTGGTCAGCAGGTGGTAGAGGGCCAGTAGGGTGTGCGTCTTGCCGCCGCCGAAGGCCGTTTGAAGCTGGATGACCGCCTCGGTCTTGCCCGAGCCGGCGAGCCGCTGCATCACGTCGATCAACAGTTGGGTCAGCCCCTCGGTCAGGTAGGTCTTGGAGAAGAACGTGCAGGCGTCGCGGTAATCGACGGCCCCGCGCCCGGCGAGAACCTCGCCCAAATCCGCGGCGAAGATCGACGTATCGAACTTCCCCTGCCGGATGTCCAAGTGCGGGATGGCGACTTGACGCCACGGTTTCAGCATATTCATGCTCGGTTTCCTTTCAGCCACTTGATTGCCAAATCCGGCCCCGCGGCCACGCGCAGGAGACGGATGGTTGATTCATCCATTTTTCGCGGTCCCTGTAAGTAGCGGCCGATGGACACACTCTTGTTCCCTCTCGCCGGCCGGAGGATGTGGTCTACCGGGACCGGATCGTTCAGTGTAATGGATTCCCCCTCGTTTGGCACGACCCGGTAGCGGTAGCGATCCGTGGGGTATGCTGGATCATCGCCTGGGTTTTCGACGGCCTACGCCACCTGCCAAACGGCCACCAAGAAGCCCGCCTGTTCGGCCTCGTGCTGAAGGGCCTTGCCCGACGTGACCATCCACATGCGGTCGCCGGCCGCCAGTTTGCCGAGAAGCTGGGAGTTGGAGTGCCAGCCGGCATACTGCCCGGCCGCATTCTTGCGGTAGTCTCGCCAGTAGATCAACACGTCGGTCATGGTCGGCGCAGAGGGATGAGAGATGAGGGATAAGGGATGAGAGGCAGCGGATGAGGGATGAGAGATGCGGGATAAGGGATCAACTGACTTGACGGCGGTGGTGGTTGTGGTAGGATGCTGGCGGAGGCTTTGGCTGGCTCCCGGGGGCCGGTCATTGCCTTCGCTTGTTTCTTGCCCTCATCTCTCATCTCTCATCCCTCATCCCTTATCCCTCACCCCTCATCATCCTCTTCGGGTCGTGTTCTTTCTCCACGGAGCGCATGTAGTTGAACAGCTTGCGGCAGAGCACCCCGTATTCCTGGACCAGCGAGCGGCACTCGTCCTCGACGCGGCTTGCGGAGCCGGTTTCCAGCAGGAATTGAACGTGCTCGATGGTCTCCTCCGCGCTGCCGTAGGCGCGGGCGAGGTAGTGAAGGTACTCGGCCTTGTACTGCCGCAGGGCGTGCCCCTCGACGATCTGCGCTGACACGCTCTTGCTCGACCGCCGCACCTGCGACCCCTCCTCATACATTTCGTGCTTCGGCAGCTTGAGCGTAAGGGCGTGGACGCGCAGCGCCAGGCCGTGTGCGGCCCGATACACTTCAAGCCTCTCATGCGGCCGAGTGTCGCAACGATTCATCTCGCTCTCATCCCTCATCCCTCATCCCTCATCCCTAAAACAGCCGCCCTTGCTCGGCGGCTTGTTCGAGCTTTTCTTTCTGGTTCAAGAGGCCCTGCATGAGTTGCTTTTCCTTGTCGCCATCGGGCAGAATGTCGCTCATGGCCTGGGCGACGACCCAGAGGGCCGGGTTGTTGCCCTGGCCGCTGCGGACGAGGAATTGGGCCATGCCGTCGGAGTCATTCTTTTCGCGGAAGGCACAGAGCCGGTGCAGCACGTCGATCAGGCTCGCTGGTGCGCCGTCCGCCTCGGAATCACCCAGGTCTTTGATCTTCATTCGTTTGGCGATGGGCATTGCCAGTACATTCTCTCCCGCCTTCTCCAGCACGCCAGTGCGATCCCACATCGTCTCGGTCGCCATGCCAAGGGCCTGGGCCAACTTGAACGACTCATCAGCGGGCACCTTGGCGTCAGCGTAAGACCATCGCCAGATCACGTAGAACTGGCTTTCCCCGTCGATGTTGCCCGTATGGCTTGTCTTCATAATCTTCGCCAAGGCGTAGTTCGTCACCAGCGCCCGCACCTCGTCGAGGAACTGTCCCACTGTGACCTCTTCGCCAGACAGTTTTGTGACCTGCTCATACTTGCCGAAGACCGACAATGCCGGGCCGATGGCTGAAATGAAAAAGTCCGCCCCGCGTATGCCTTGCGACCAGAAGAAGTCAAGCCGCTCTCGGGCAACCTCTCGAAGCTCCTGCCGAACGTCGTCCCAAAGGCCCGTACCTGCATGGAACTCCCTCTTGCGACACAGCAAGGTAACGCTGCTAACGAGGGCTGCCGATCCCTGGCCCCTCAATCGGGATTTCATCTCCGTGTCAATTGGCCAACTCGCCGTCACAGAAAGCCCGGAGCCAAGCAGTCCAGAGATCAATGTTTCCCATGCACTTGTGGTTTTGTGAGCAAACATTACACCCAGCATACCACCAGGTATCAGGCTACGGCACATCTCGGCGAACGCATTACGCATTCCCCCCTCATACCACGCGGGCGTTTTTCCCGATTGCTTCGCGGTCGAGGTGGTATGGGCGATCAGTTCCGCGGCCTTTGGCGTAAGAGGAGTATGAAACAGGTGGGGCTCAAGTTGACGCACAGCTCGTTTCAGCCAGACGTAGAAGAAGTCGCTCAAATCCGCATACGGCACCGCGTCGTAGTATGGCGGATCGGTAATAATGCAATGCAAGGTTGCGTCAGGCACCGGCAGCGACGTTGCCGTGCCTCGTAGAACACATGCGGGTGCTGTCTCTGGTATGATCCGAATTGCCTCACACACGAAATCAACGCACGCCTGCCAGTTCGCACCACGGTCGTTGAATGGTGCGGATTCGGCATAATCCCATACCATAGGAAGCGCCTGCCTGCCAAATGTGTGGACAACACCTCGCCCCCCCGTACTCTTCAGCACACATAGAGTTGAGCAAAAGTCGGCCAAGCGGCTAACACAAACGCCCAGGTACGTGCCTATGACAGCAGCATACTCGCTACCATGATGGGCCCGAAGCGGATCGCTCGCGCTTCTGCAATGCTGACAGAAAGTGGCGAGTGCCAAAGCCTGTCGATCATTGAACAGTTGTGCCCAGGTCGTGAGTCCGTAGTTGTTCACACGAAAGCCCAATGTCCCCACCGGGGGCAACGGTTCGTTGGGAACTACATCGGGCCCATGTTGTTGTTTGAGTTCACGCAATGCAAGCTGGGCGGACTGGAATACAGCCTCATCATCGACCGTGGCAGAGCGATACTGTTTCGTTACGTGCCCTGGCTTAACGGTGATTATCGCCATGAGTTGCTGCCCCATTCTTCCACGGCGGCACTCTTGACGGAGGTATTCAACGGGAGCAACCGTTCCCGTAAAAGGGCATGTTGCATCCCCTCGGCGAATTGTCCCTTCGTCTGCGTCAAAGGAGATGTCTTCGCCCTCGACAACGGAAACCTCGCACCTTTCTCCCTTGCCGTCCGGCCGAACGGACATCGCAACCCGGCGTTGTGTTGTCTTGCACAACCATAATTGCCTCAGCAACGGAATCGTCGCGCTTACAGTCGGATCGGGCGAGCGAACCGTCCGCGCCCAGACATAGGCAACGGGAACACTGCCATCGGGCTCCGGTGGGTAGAACTTCTCGATCTGACGCTTTGTGGCAGCCAACACCCAATGCCCCCAATACTTCACATCCGCCGCCAATGGATTCTTCCGGTACTCGGCCTCGGTGATTGCGACATCGGGGATGATCTCGTCCTCGGTGGCAGTAACAGGCGATTCTTGCGACTCGTGAGCATCCAGCAGCGGGCGGCCCTTCCCGGTCTTTTTCTTCTTGACTCGGTTGTGGGCCACCAGCCGCTTGATGTAATCGGGCACGGGCCGGCTGTCGGGGTGGCCGAACTTCTGTGGATAGACCAGTGTGCAGAGTTCGATGAGGTGGGCCACCGGGTTGATGTCGATGGCATGGGCCTCGCAACCGAGCCGGAGTGCCTCCAAGGGAATCGCCCCGCCGCCGGCAAACGGGTCGAGCACCTTTGGCGCGTCGCCATCGGCCCCAGGATGCAGAAACTTGTGGGCGGCGGCGATCAGCTTTCGGGCCGGGTCGATGTAGTCCGGGTTGTTTGAGTTCTCCCAGAGGACCAGGAGTTTGATGAACTCCAGGCAACGGTTGCGCGGGGTATCTTCGATTGCCGACCCGTCACCGTTTTTCGGCGTGAACTCGTTGCGGTCCAGCGTCCCCGTCACCAGCTTCCGAAAGTCCTCCGGGCACTCGGGATCGTCGGGGTCGGGAATCAGCGAGGCGAACACCACCGCCCGGCAGGCCGCCAGCGGCCGGCGCGCCCACCAGATGTGCAGCGTCGAGATGTGCCCGTGTCGAACCCCCTTCTCCCGAGCCGACTGCTCGGAGACTTCCTTCAGCGGCAGGGCAACTTCAATCAGGCGTTTGAGCATGGTTCCTTCGGCTTTTATCCATTTTGGATAATGACGGTCTCCTCAAGGCGTTACATGACAACAACTTACGGGTATTCTTGCTCTCATTATCCAACCGGCTTGGATAATGACCGGCCGACGCGAGGAAAATGCCCGCCGCGAATCGAACGTAAGTATTTATGTAGCATGGCGTTCTGTTCTCGTTGTGGCAGTCGTTACGCACCTGGTTTGTTATCCCGACCGGCCGGATCACGATTTCCCAGTTGCCCCAGAAGGGCCTCAGCAGGAGGCGTGCCAGACAAGAACTCAGGGTCGATGTCGCTCAGGTCGAACGTCATCTCGGCAGGAGATGTGCCAGGCTTCGCGTATCGCCGCAAGCGCTTAGCTGCATCGGGGTTAAGCACAGCGAGTTGACCACGCGCCACCCATTTTCTAAGCTGCTTCGAGGCGGCCAGTACATCGCCACCTCCCACCAACTGCCGGAGTTCGGTGTTCCCGATCGAGCCGTTTCGGTCAATATACTCGCTCACCTGCTCCCAGAGCGACGGCCGGTTCTCGTTAAGCAATTGGACCAGCACGGATTGCCGCTCGATCCGTGGCTGCGTCAGGTAGATCGGCGGATATAGCCCCGTCTCCCGCATGGTGCCGAACATCATGTGGACCCCTTCGCCCGCATCGAGGTTGGGCGGGTTGGGGAACTCCCGCAGGTGATTGACCAGCAATGGATTCCGGTTGAACGCGCCGATTCGCCCGATGTTCCGCGCGGTGATCGGGCCGGCGAACAGGCCGGGACTCTCCAATTCAATCCGGTCGGAGAAAATGCGGATGTGAACGTCGGTCATCAAGTGGTAGTCGCGGTGGATGATGGCGTTGGTGATCGCCTCTTTGATGACCCGCACGGGATACTTCTGCACGATCTCGAAGCCCAGAGGCCCCATCTGGATGCCGCTGGCCAGTTCCCGGACAACGACTTCGGTGGCGTCCTGAATCTGCCGGATGACCGGGCCGCTGATCGTGGAGGGCGGCTTGAGCAGGTTGGTGTTCGGATCGGTCTG
>JBEKCP010000051.1:0-16964 GCA_050014815.1 Thermoguttaceae bacterium
TCTTGCTCGTGTGTCTGCCGGGCTGGGCGACCTGGTCCGCCGCGGCAGCGGAACTCGACCTCCCCGCCCTGTGCGAGCGGGTCAAGCCGGCCTTCGTCTTCATCGGCGGCGGCAGCGGTGTCATCATCTCCCCCGACGGCCTCATGCTCAGCAACAACCACGTCGTCGCCCGCGGACAGCAGTTCGACGTCCGCACCGGCGGCGGCCGGCACTACCGCGCCGCGCTGGTGGGCCGCGACGTCCGCGGCGACCTGGCGCTGCTCCAACTCCCTCTGGCCAAGGGCGAGACCGTGCCCTGCCTGAAAATCGGCGACTCCGAGGCCCTGCGGCTCGGCGATGACGCCCTGGCCGTCGGCAACCCGCTGGCCATGGGACTGGTCGACCAGGCCCCCACCTTTACGTTCGGGATCATCTCCGGGCGGAACCAGGTCAACGGCACCTACACCGACGCCCTGGTGACCGACGCCGCCCTGAACCCGGGCAACTCCGGCGGCCCGCTGGTCAACGCCGCCGGCGAGCTGGTGGGGATCAACGGGCAGATCGCCTCGCGCTGGGGACTCCGCTCGAACACGGGGCTGGGCTACGCCATCAGCTCGCGGCAGATCGGCATTTGGCTCCCGCGGCTGAAGGAGGCCAAGGGAGGCGAGGTGGCCCACGGCCAACTGCCCGGCCTCCTGTTCGACGTGGAGCAGGCCGAAAAGTCGCAGCGCGTGGTGGTCAAGGGGGTCGGCGAGGGTACGCACGCCGCCGGCTGCGGCTTCCGCGAGGGCGACCGCATCGTCCGTTTCGAGGGCGCCGCCGTCCTGAGCCTCGTCCAACTGGCCGGCCTGATCGGAATCTATCCCGAGGGGCACGAGGTGCAAATCGGCGTCGAGCGCGACGGCCGCGAGACGCCGCTCCACGTCAAGCTGGTCAAGCTCCGCAGCGGCTCGATCGGCGTCAAGCTGGCCCAGCCCGACAAGGACGAAGGTTACGTGCGGGTCGGCGAGGTCCAGCCCGGCTCCCCCGCCGAGAAGGCGGGCCTGAAGAAGGACGACGAGATCGTCTCGGTCAAGGGGGTCGAGTTGAGCATGTCGGCCAAGCTGCAATACCTGGTCCTCGACCGCTGGTTGAAGGTGGGCGTTTTCGCCGACGACCTGATCGTGCTCCGCATCCGCCGGCAGGAGCCCGGCGGCAAGCCGCCCGCCATGCACGAGATCCGCGTCGTGCCCAAGTAGGGCCGGTCAACAGGTCCACCGGGTAGCGATCCAAGCCCTCCGCCAATACCCGCTCGAACGCCTCAAAGTCCTCCGCCTTGTGGAAAATCCGCATCCGGCCGTTCCCGCGGTTCAGCACGTGGCAAATCATGCCTGCTCCGGTGGATCGAGCGGTTCGCGGCATCACGGCATCCTATCACGGTTCACCCAACCCGTCACTTTTTCGGCCTGTGGTTGTCGCCTTTTCGTTTCGATTTGAATGGTGGATCGTACAGGTCGGCAATGCCTGCCGGAGTCGCTCCACCGCGGCGTTGGTAACCCGCGTGTTCTCCAGTTTCAGCGATTGCAGAGCCTTCAGATCCCGAAGATGTCGCAGATCTGCGTCGGACACGTCAGTGCCGGTCAAGTCCAGCGAGCGGAGCTTGGTGAGCGTTTGAAGATGCTCCAACCCAGGCCCCTTGACCTTGGTTCCCCTCAGGATTAGCGTCTGGAGTTTGCCGAATTCCTTGATATGCCGCAGTCCGTCGTCAGTGACCACCGTATTCGACAGGTCCAGGTATTCCAGGTCTTTAAGAGGACTCGGCGTGTAAATTGTCGTCAGGCATGCCAATCCACGATCGGTTACATAAGTGCCGCGCAGACTCAAGGCTGTGAGTTCGGGCAATCCCAAGAGATGAATCACTCCTTCGTCTGTCACGTGGTTGCCAGAGAGGTTCAGCGAGCGGAGTTGCTTGAGAGTTGTGGCAAGCTCTACTTGATCGTCCGTGATCCTGGTGCCGTTGCCGCCGGGGGGAGGCTCGAATGAGGGGTCCCATGAAGCGCCGATCATTCCCAAAAGCGAGTGGTGGGAGCGAATGCGGGGGGGAGGCTCGAATGAGAGGTCCAATGAAACTATCGGGTGTCCTGGACTCTTGTCGTCCGTCCCGAGCTTACCACCAAGTCGAGTAATCTCGGCAATCGCCGTTGCGCGCGCCCTTGCGTGTTCAGCAACACTCCTTTCGTGTTCAGCAACGCTGAGGTAAAACGTGTTGCGGTATCGGCTGGCGGGCCCGACGATGTTGCGTCCCCGCGCAATACGGCCAGCTCGCCGTCGCTCAATGTCAACGAGGTAGATGTCGTCGTCGTCGCTGAGCACGACCTCGCTGCCATTGCCGGCGAAGAACACGTCGCGGAATTCCCGCCCCCGCACCCCTGGCCAGGATAAGAATGCATCCCCGGGAACCTGCCTCTCGACTTTCGGCAGGCGCGGATCGTCGGCAAATATCTTCCAGGACCATGCGCTGGTCGAAATGAGCAGGCAATGATTCTTCTCTACGCCGGTCGGACCACTATACCATGGTTCTGGTATCTTCGTCGAAGTGATCCGGGCCGTCGCCCCGTTATGTTCGTCTTCCTGGCACGATGGTCCGAATCGCCCCAGCACAACGGGCAAGTCGCGCAGCGGGGACTCAAGCTCAGTTCGAGTCAACGAGAGGTCTTCGTCGACCCGGTACGCTTTGATCGAGGGCGCAGCGGGGGAGCCATCGAGGAGGATGATCGACGGGTCCCGGGACCAAAAGAGCCGCCAAGCGACCTTACTATCCTCCTTCGTGCTGTTCCACCGCCCGCTGCCCGGCTCAACGATATAAATTGCGGAGTCGCTGCTGAGGTGGTCACTGCTGCCAATGAAGGCGACAAGCGTCCCGGGCTGGTTACACGCGAGCGAGGACATCCGAGTTGGGGACCCCCCCCTCTTCACGAGGCCTGATCCATCTCCGCCCATGTGCGAAGAGAAGCGCACGGGGGAGTCGCCAGGCCGGCGCAAGAAGGAACAAGAGCCCGTGTTGACGTTCATGGTGCCGTAGATGAACCAGCCGTCCGGACTCTTGAACTGGTAAGCGTCGCACCCGTGGCCGGTAAGCGCCTTCTGGCCGCTGCTGTCAGTCTTGATCGCGCAAAGACCGGATCTCGAATCCACGTAATAGAATGTGGTCAGCGGGCGCTTTGCCCAGCTTGTGTCCGGCGTCAACTCGGTGAGGCCGGCCGGCAACTCTCGAGGTTTCGCCGCCGGAGGGTCGCCCAGGGAAGATTGGCCTCCCAAGAGCCAGCAAGCCGTTATGCCGGCAACAACGCCTGCCGCGATGCGTCGCGCAGCTTCGCAAGATAAGGACTTGCCTAAACGCCGCAAGCTTGCCCAAAGACCTCTTGCGATGGCCTCGAAAGATACCCCAGCCCGCCCCGTTCTTGCAGCTCGCGGCAAGCGGGAGGCGCCAGCGACGCGTGTGAACACACAACGTGCAAATCTCATCTCGATCCTCCTGGCCGCCCTTCGATCAGTTGTGCCCGCTACGAAATGTTTGTCACACAATGATTGTACCCGATTTTCGGGGGTCCTCGGGAAGCGACGGCAAACTGAGATTGGGACTGCTGTCCCACTGCCGTCAACCAATCACATTGGGGGGGCGCGATCTGGCTGAGGACAAGCCTGGCTTCGATATGGGCAAACCTGAACAGTCAAATATAGGCGGCACCTTGAGAAACTTGGCCGGCAGCGTGACCTGGGGTGTTGCAAGAGGACGACCTGCCGGGTACGCTAGATGCTGGTAGCCCGCATTCAATCCAGCCCACAAGACATGCCTCGATTGAAACTCAGTCGTTGGAGTCGCATCCCCTTGATGCGCCTGCTAGCTGGAAGATGATATCGAGTGCGAGTAAAGGGCTCCATGGGTAGTGAGAAGTCCCTTCACAGTTCATGTTCAAGAGGGATTTGCGATGAGAATCAAGACCATTTTGCCGTTTGTGGTTACCCTCGCGATTTCCATCTGGCTTTCGGCTCACGCCGGGGAAGAACCGAAGCCGGCCAATGCTGAGGCCGAGACAATCGCGGAGGCCAAGGCGAAGGCCGACTACGATGCGGCCGAGAAGGCAGCCAAGGAGGCGGAAGCTGCGGTCGTCCCCCTGAGGGCCGCCGTGCAAAAGACCGACACGGCATACGCCAACGTGAAGAAAGTCGCCGACACGAAGCGACAGCAGGCCACGGATGCAAAGAACCTGGCGGGCGAGGCGGGCGCAAGTGAGTTGACGCAGGCCGAGGTCAACGCGGCCACCGCCATCCAGGGCTTAACCGACGCAACCAACGCCAGGCCCGCCGCGGAGAAGGCGTTGGCCGACGCCAAGGCCGCCGCGATCCCCTTGCGGGATGCTTACGATGCGGCCGAGAAGGCGGCGAAGGAGGCTGAGGCCGTGGCGAAGGTCGCCTCCGACGCGGCCAACAAGCTCGATCTCGAAGCCAAGAGGGCAACGGTGCAAGCGGTCATCAAGCGCAGAGAGGTTGACGCTGCCAGGGCCGCCCTGCCCCAAGCGCAGCGAGACGAGCAGCAGGCGGCGGTGCAGGCCGACATCGCCGCGCAGAAGCTGGCGGAGGCCGAGCGCGAGAAGAAGGCAGCCGACGATGCCTTGGCCAACGCCAAGAACCAGTCGGCCGCCGCCAGCCTCGCTTGCCCAGCGGCCGAGCAGGCGGCCAAGGGGGCAGAGGCCGGCGCCGAAACGATTTCCAAGAGTGCTGCCGAGTCCCCCGAGGAAAAGAAGAAGGCGGCGGATGAAGCCGCTGCCAATCGCAAGGCAGCCGACGCGGCAAAAACGGCCTTGACCCAGGCCCAGCAAAACGAAAAGCAAGCGCAAAGCCTGGCCGACGCCGCGGCCAAGAAGCTGACCGAGGCGGGGGGGATCAAGAAAGCGACCGACGAGGCCTTGGCCAGCGCCAAGAACCAGGCAGCCGCCACTGCGGCTTCGGCGGCAGCCGGGAAGGAGGCTGAGGATCTGGCGAAGGCCGCGGAGGACAAGAAGCTGGCGGCAGCCCAAGTGGCCGCCAAACGCAACGCGGTTGCCGACGCCGAGGCCGCGCTGGCCAAGGCGCAGCAGGTCGAGCAACAAGCGCAAGCGCAGGTCAATGCCGCGGCAAAAGCGCAGGCCGATGCCGCGGCGCAGAACCAATCGGCCAACGCCGCCTTGGCGAGGGCGAAAGACCAGACGCAAAAGAAGGCCGCCGACGCGGCCCTGGCCGGCGCCAAGAACCAGGTGGCCGCCGCCACGGCCGCGTGCCAGGCGCCCCGGGAGGCGGCCAAGGATCTCCTCCCACTCGACGCGGCAAGCAAAGAGGCTGCCGACGCCGCCGCGGTCAAACGCAAGGCGGCCGGCGCCGCCAGGGCGGCTCTGGCCCCCGTGGAGCGGAAGCTGGAACAAGCCGCGATCCAGGCCAACAACGCCGTGCAGAAGTTGGCCCAGGCCGAAGCGAGGAAAAAGTCGGCCGAAGAGGCCCTGGAAAACCTCAAGAAGCGGATCGCCGCCGCCAAACAGTCCTACCCGGCGGACGAACAAGCAGCCAAGGAGGCGGAAGCCGCGGCCGCTCCGTTGAAGGTGGAAGCAGACAAGACCCGGCCGGCGTATGCGGCTGCCATGAAGATCGCTGAAGACCAGCGCGCCCTGGCCGACCAGGCCAAGGCCGCGCTTTACCGGCTGGTCGCCGCCAGGCAGGTGCCCAGCCTCATGGAGAGTCCCGATCCACCGAAGCCGGCGAACCGGATTGACGAGATCGTGCTGGCGAAATTGAAGGCATTGGGCATCGAACCGGTCGTCTGCTCCGACGCGGTGTTCGTCCGGCGCGCCTGCTTGGACGTGACCGGCAAGTTGCCGTCCGCGGAAGAGGCCAAAACGTTCATTCAGAGTTCGGACCGGAACAAACGCGTCGCCCTGATCGGCCGTCTCCTCGACCGGTCGACGCATGTGGATTACTGGGCCATGAAATGGAGCGACATCCTGAGAGTCAAGGCGGAGTTCCCCGTCAAGGTCTGGCCCAACGCGGCGCAGGCCTATCACCGCTGGGTGTGGGAATCGGTCGCCCAGAACAAGCGGTACGACCGGTTCGCCCGGGAACTGCTCACCTCCAGTGGGAGCAATTTTCGCGTTGGCCCGGTCAACTTCTACCGCGCCATCCAGGACAAGACTCCGGAGGGCATCGCCGCGGCCGCGGGATTGGCGCTGATGGGCGCGCGGATCCACCTCTGGCCGGAAGACCGTCGGGTCGGCATGACCGTATTCTTCTCGCAGGTCGGTTACAAGCCCACCAGCGAGTGGAAGGAGGAAATTGTCTTCTGGGATCCCCTCCACTCGGTCGCCGTGCCCGGCAGCACCGCGCCGGGAATCGATTCCATCCCCAAGTCGGTGACTGCCACCAACGCGATTCCGCAGGCGTTGGCCAAGCCGCTGAGCCCAAACGGGCCGTTGGCGGCCGTCTTTCCGGACGGCACCAAGACAACCGTTCCGCCGGACCGCGACCCCAGGGAGGTTTTTGCCGATTGGCTGATCCGGCCGGAGAATCCCTGGTTTACGAAAGCCATCGCCGACCGCACGTGGGCGTGGGTGATGGGACGCGGCATTATCGACGAGCCGGACGACATTCGGCAGGACAACCCGCCCAGCAACCCCGAACTCCTGGACTACTTGCAGAGGGAACTGGTTTCAAGCGGCTACGATCTGAAGCATCTGAAGCGGCTGATCTTCACCTCGACCACGTACCAATTCTCTTCGGTACCAAGGTTCAAAAGGCCGCAAGCGAGAGCCAACTTCGCCAGCTACCCGCTGCGGCGCGTGGAGGCCGAGGTGCTGATCGACGCTCTGAACAACATCACCGGCAGCTCGGACCTCTACACCAGCGCTGTTCCGGAGCCTTTCACCTATGTTCCCAGCGACATGTCCGCAGTGGAACTGGCCGACGGCAGCGTCACCAGTTCCTTCCTGACGCTGTTCGGACGTTCTGCGCGGGCCACGGGCATGGAGAGCGAGCGCATCAACGAGCTTGCCTCGTCCCAATGGCTGCACATGCTGAATTCCGTGGCGGTGCAGGACAAGCTTCAAAACGGCCCCAAGCTCAGGGCTATGCTCTCGTCGGGCGGCAATGCGAAAGAGATCGCGGAGAGACTGTACCTGACCATCCTTTCGCGGTTTCCGACGGACGCCGACCTGAAGGCTGTCGAGGAATATGCCAAGGCCAAAGGAGGCGCCGCGTGGATCGATCTTGCCTGGGCGCTGATCAATAGCCCCGAGTTTCTCCTGCGGCATTGATTCGCGGAGTTAATGACGAATGGATGACCATCCCAACAAGCATGTCCGCCGAGCGGTAGGCTACGCGCTGGCACACGGCTGGACATTGCGAAAGGCTGGTCCACGGGGACATGCTTGGGGTCGGCTTTACTGTCCTCGGCGCGATCGGGAAGGGTGTCAGCACGCCGTCTACAGCACCCCGCGGGTCCCTGAAGCTCACGCGCGTGATATAATACGGGCGGTGGATAGCTGTGCCCATCGTCCCACGGGAGAATGAACCATGCTTCGCTATGATTTCACCCTTGTCCTCTCCGAGCCGACCGAACTGACCGATCAACTGGTCGAAGACCTGTACGATGCGGGATGTGACGATGGTTCCCCGAGTTCGCGCGCCGGTGTAGTAATGGTTGCCTTGCACCGCGAGGCCGAATCGCTGGAGCAGGCAATTCGCTCGGGCATCGCCGACGTGCAGAAGGCGGGTTGCCGCGTGCGCCGGGTCGAGATTGAGCCTGAGAACCTCGCCGAGGCCACCCCGCCGGGGCACATCATATAGCACATTAGGACCACTGGAGACGACTATAATGGAAGAGCCCATTTTCTCAAGGCAGGAACAAGGCGTCGTCTACTTGTTTAGTAGGTACTGGAGGGAGATCGACGGTTTTCAGAACAAACGAATCACCGAGATACAAATGCGGTTTCCCGATGCCACGATGATCCGCGGCGCCGATAATCAGGAAGCAATCGAATTCGAGTACAACCTCAAGTCCTTCTATGCGCATGTCCCAACGGACCAAAGAAGACACGGCGACCTGAAGAAATTAGAGGACTATGGCGCGCTCTATATCGTCTATTGGGAGGAGGATGCCGATGTAGGAGCGCTGCGCAAGAGAATCGCAAAGCACTTCGCTGGCAAAGTGTTCTTCGTGCGGCTAAGCAAGTACTTCAGCCCGCTAGTCGAGCATGGGCCAGAACACTTGGTTGCCTACTGGCAGTTCACGCCGGGGGCCAAGCGGTACCGGGAGGTGTATTCCTTTGACGAAATCAAAGAGGAGACTGCCAGGTTGATTCGCGATGAGATTGTGGAAGAGCGTGAAGTCCAGAGGGGATTGTACAGAGTATCGGGATTCAACACGGCGCATTCGGACTACATAGAATGCGATCACTGGAAGACGATTCATTACTACACGACGGGATATTTCAGCGAGGGTAGCGTTCCTGAGAGGCTCTTCCTCAAACCAAAAGGATCAAAGCGTTTCCTAGGATATTTCAAGGTGAAGCAGGCGTTTGTGATAAAGAAGGATGACAAACTGCTGGATGAGTTCTACAAGAACTTCTATTTCTACGCCTACAGTCCAGGATATCGCGAAGGGGAGGCTATCTGCCTGGTGTATACGCAGTTTGTCGGGTTGGATGAAGATCGGGGCGAGGAGTTGTACAACTATTTGAGGGACAAAGATTATTGGCTTCGCCAGACATCGGAGATCATCGAGGATAAGCACATGAAGGTTGTTCGCCGGATTAGCGGATAGCGAGTTGGGTGGGACGCCCAGAGCGGGGCAATGCGCTTGGAGAATCGTAGACGATGCGGCCAAGCCCTTTCGCGAAGCTCAGGGCGTGCAACCCATCCAGTTGCTGAAACAGCACTTAAATCAAAAGGAGGGTTGGGATCATGAGCACTATCGACAATCACGAGAACCGGAAGCGTGTGTCCCGGCGCGAGGCCATGCGGCGCGGCGTCTGGGGCACGGCCGGCATGATCGCGGCCGGCGGGTTGAGTGCCCGCCTCTTCGCGGCCGAGCCCAAGAAGACGCCCGAGCAGAAGGCCGCCGAAGAGAAAGCTGCCGCCGAGAAGCTCGCCGCGGAGAAGCTTGCCAAGGACGAGGCCGCCAAAACCAAGGCCAAGGCCAAGAACGTCCAAGCGAAATCGGTCATCCAGATCTTCTTGTGGGGCGGCATGTCGCACAACGACACCTGGGACCCGAAGCCGGGTACGGGCTACGACTACATGGGGGAACTCGACAGAGTCATCCCCACCAACGTGGACGGAATACAAATTGGCTCGCTGTTCCCCAGATTGGCCAAGCAGGCCGACAAGTTCTCCTTGATCCGCAGCATGACCCATGGCAATGACGGGCACGAGACGGCGGCCTACCTGATGCAAACCGGCCACAAGCCCGGCGGGCGCCTGGCCTACCCCAGCATGGGCGCCATCTTCACCTTCTTCAAGAAAGAGCAATACAAGGGGTTGCTGCCCCCGTACGTTGTGATGCTCCAGGCGGCCGGGCGGTTCTCCGAGGAGGGTTTCCTGGGCCCCGCCTACAAACCTTTTGCCACGGGCGGCGATCCCAACGGGGCCCGCTTCGAGGTGCAGGGCATCGTCAACCGGGGAATCGACGTCGGGCGGCAAAAGGGCCGCCGCGAACTCTTGGACAAGACCGATGTCCTGGGCTACGGCCTTGCCGACGCCCCGGAGATGGCTGCCGCGGAGGCGGCCAGGGAAAAGGCCTACGGGTTGATCCTGGGCAAGGGGAAAGAAGTCTTCAATCTCGACAACGAGTCCGCGGAACTCAGGGAACGGTACGGCCGCAACACGTTCGGGCAGGAATGCCTCGCGGCGCGGCGGATGGTCGAAGCGGGTGTGCCCTATATCAACATCAGCTTCCCCGGCGGCTGGGATACGCACTCCAACCACTTCGCAACCATGAGGAGACAGTGCCCGACCTTGGACCAGGGCCTTGCGACGTTGCTTGCGGACCTGAGCGACCGCGGCTTGCTGGAAAGCACCCTGGTTTGGTGCACCGGCGAGTTCGGCAGAACGCCGAAGATTTCCTGGGAACCGCCATGGAACGGGGGGCGCCACCACTATGGGGCCGTCTTCAGCGTGCTGGTCGCCGGCGGCGGATTCAAGGGCGGCCGCGTCGTCGGCAAGTCCGATGAAAAGGGCGAAAAGGTCAGCGAACGCCCCGTCTATCCGGCGGACCTGCTCGGAAGCATGTACCTGCTGGCCGGCATCGACGCCGCGGCCAGGCTGCCCCATCCCTGGGGACTGGATGCCCGTGTGCTGGATGCCGAGAACGAAGGCATGAAATCATCCGGAATGTTGGAAGAGATCATGTGAGGAAGCGATTATGAACAAATTTCGATTCGCCACTGTCGGGCTGGCCATCCTTGCGGCCGCGGCATCCTCGGTCAGGGCGCAGACCCAGTACATCGGCTACGTTTATCCGGCCGGCGGTCAGCAGGGCACCACCTTCCCGATTCGCTTGGGCGGCCAGGGCCTTATGCATGCGTCGGACCTGGTTGTGAGCGGGGAGGGGGTTTCCGTGCGGCTGGTGGAGCATTACCGGGTCATGAGCAACGAGGAACAAACGTTGATCCGCAACCAACTGCAAGAGTTGCAGAAGAAGGGGGCCGCGCTGGAAGACGCGTTGGTCGCCAAGATGGCCTTGTTCGATCCTCCCGCGCCCATCGGCCCGGCCGCCGTGCCAGCCGCGGTCCGTCCTCAGGTTTGCCCGACCTGCGGCGCTGCCAATACGCCCGACGCCTTCTTCTGCACCAAATGCAAGGCGAAGTTGGAGAAACCCAAAGACGCAAAACCGGGCGAGAAAGAGGCGCGACCCGGAGTACCGGGTACCCCGGAACCGCCCAACTCTGCGATGGAAGCGGCCAGGCAGAAGATGATCGAACGGATCCAAAGGAGGTTCGCCGAAGACGAACGCAACCCGGCCGTTCGCTCCCAAGCCGAGCTTGTCTTTGCCGAGGTCACGGTGGCGCCCGACGCAAAACCGGGGCGGCGCGAGATCCGCGTGATCACCAAACGGGGCATCTCCAACCCGCTGCCCTTCTACGTGGGCCAGGTGCCCGAAGTCGCCCGCAAGCCGATGAAGACCTGCCAGTTGCCGGTGCTCGGCAAAGAGTACCTGGCCCAGCGCAAAAGGCCGCCGGAAGAAGAGGAGGTGCGCGTCACGATGCCATGCACGATGAACGGCCAGATCGCGGCGGGCGAGGTGAACCGGTATCGTTTCCGGGCCACGAAGGGGCAACGCCTGGTCATCTCCGCCAAGGCCCGGGACCTGGTGCCCTATGTGGCCGACGGCGTTCCCGGCTGGTTCCAGGCCGTGCTGAGCCTCCACGACGCCAACGGCAAGGAGCTGGCGTACAACGACGATTTCCGTTCCGATCCCGACCCGTTGATCTATTTCGAGGTCCCCGAGGACGGCGAGTACGTACTGACCATCAACGAGGCGCTGTTTCGCGGCCGCGAGAGTTTCGTGTATCGCATTACCATCGGCGAGCTGCCGCTGGTGACCAGCATCTTCCCGTTGGGCGGCCGCGCGGGCGAGCAAGTCAAGATCGAGATGGACGGCTGGAATCTGGAGAAGACTACGCTGTCGCCGCCTCCCAAGGATGCAAAGCCGGGGCGCTATCTGCTTGCCGCCACCGACGGGAAATTCGTCTCCAACTACGTGCCGTTCGCCCTGGACACGCTACCGGAGTGCATGGAGCAGGAACCCAACGACGAGCCTTCCAAGGCTCAGAAAGTGAGCCTTCCCATCATCATCAACGGGCGAGCGGACCGGCCGGGCGACTGGGATGTCTTCGAGGTGGAAGGAAAAGCGGGCGAGACCGTCGTCGCGGAAGTGTACGCCCGCCGCCTCGGCTCCCCGTTGGATTCCTTCGTGAAGGTCACCGGCGCGGATGGCCAGATCATCGCGCTCAACGACGATCATTTCGACGCCGCGTCGGGGATGAACACCGACCACGCTGATTCCTACCTCATGGTGAAGCTGCCCGCCGACGGAAAGTACTTCTTTCACATCGGCGACACGCGGCGACAGGGGGGAAAGGAGTATGCCTACCGGCTCCGGCTGAGCCAACCGCAACCCGATTTCGTGCTGCGTCTCCTCCCTTCCCGGATCGCTGTCCCCCGCAAGGGATCGGCTTCCGTGACCGTCTACGCCATACGCAAGGACGGATTCGACGGGCCGATCAAGCTGGACTTCAAAGACCTGCCCGAGGGGCTCCAGTCTTCCGGCGCCACGCTGGCGGCCAAGCAAGAGGTCGTGGGGCTGACGCTGAAGACCAGCCTTACGGCGATGGACAAGCCGGTTGACCTCACCGTCGTGGGCACGGCAAGAATCGGGGACCGGGAAGTCGTCCGCGAGGCCGTGCCGGCCGAAGACAAGATGCAGGCCTTCCTCTACCGTCATCTGCTGCCCGCGGAAACCCTGCCGGCCCTGGTCTTCGATCCATCCTACCAACCGCCAGCCGAGCGCACTCGCCCGCCGATCCGTGACGAAGATCGACCGAAGGATGTGAAGCCCACGACGACAAGGACCGCGGTCGACGGGTATTTGAGGCAGATCGAAGGCCTCTATCAAGAGTGGTTCTTAACCGACGAGTTCGCCAACCGCGAGATTGCGAACGTAGAAGCCCGTCTGATCAAATAGGAGCCACCCAAAATAAGAGGCCCTGCCTGATCCCCTGTCAAGGTGATTCCCGTCCATGAAGCGGCCGGCCCCGGGACGGTCAGCACCTTGGACGACGACATCTATGCCCAGCCGGTCTGCGAGGGAACCGCTCTCTACATGCGCACTTTGCACTCGCTTTGTTGTTACCAAAACGAAACAACCAACGGAGAAGACCAATGCAAAACATCACCCGTTTGATCGTTGTCGTCGGACTGCTGCTTGCGTCCAAAGTCCCGGCGGCGGAACCCGGCAGTACGCCTCCCGCAAACCATGCCGGTGCGGCCGGCGAGCCGACCGCGGAGGAGGTGCTCCGTGTTTCGGGGGCTAATGCGAGATTGATCGTTCACGTCGGCGTCAGCGACGGGCAACTGGAGTTGGACCTGGCCAAGGGCGGGCGCCGGCTGGTGCATGGACTGGCGACGGACGACAAGTCGCTGACCGAAGCGCGCCGGCGGCTGACGGCGGCCGGGGTGTATGGCCTGGCCAGCGTCGAGTTGTGGTATCCGCAACCCAAGCTGCCTTATGCCGCCGATCTGGTCAATGCGCTGGTGGCGGATCAGGCACTGCTGACCCAGAGGAAGATCGACACGGCTGAAGTCATGCGGGTTCTCGTGCCGGGCGGCACGGCGTATCTGAAAGACGGCGGCGCGTGGAAAGCGACCACCAAGCCGTGGCCCAAGGAAATGGACGACTGGACGCACTTCCATTACGACTGTACCGGCAATCCGGTCTCGCACGACACGCAGGTCGGGCCGGTGACGACGCTGAAGTGGATCGACGGCTATCGGGGCGGTGGCGGCCTCCGGTCCTGGATGTGGCGGGGCACGATGGTCCACGAGATGCCGTCCGGCAAGGCCGGCCGGACTGGCGCAGATGCGTTGCATCTGGCGGCGCGAGACAGTTTCAACGGCCTGCCGCACTATTTTCTCCCGTATAAATCCGGTGCCGCGGGCACGGTGGTGGCCGACGGGAAGATCTTCACGATGGCCAATCTCCAAGACCCGCTGGGGCCGATGCGCGCCTACGATCTGGCAACCGGCAACGAGGCGCTGCGGTTCGACGAAGGCGGGAAGCCGGAGTCGGCCAGGGAGGCAGGCTGGGCGCAAATCGCCTACCACGAAGGCCGGGTCTTCCAGACGGCCAAGGACTCGCTCTGCGCGCTGGATGCCAAGACCGGAAAACGGCAGTGGGTTTACCGCGACCCCGACGGCAACCGGTTGCTGTTCGTATCGGCCGCGCCCGATCTGGACCGCGTGTTCGTCGCCGTCACCCGCAAGGACGAAATCCCGCTGGGCCCGCGTTGGCCGGGCAGCCGGGCGGTGGCGATCGTCGGATTGGACAGCCAAACCGGAAAACAGGTCTGGCGCAATGCCGAGGTGGCGGATCAGGGGATCGGGCAGTTGGTCTATGCCGACGGCCGGCTCGCCTACTTTACCCCCAGCGGCATTCTCGCGGCCGCAAGGTATCTGGTGGAAGGGAAGATCGGCAGGGAAATCGCCAGCGCCGAGGTCAAGGCGTGGATCGGTACCCTGGATGCCCGGACCGGCAAACTGAAATGGTGCCGCGACTATCTGAACAATCCGCTTCCCTTCGCCAAACAGTTGACCTTTCCGGGCTTCCAATTCAACATCGCCCTGCGCAACGGCAAGCTGTACATGGCGAACCAGAATGGCGTCGTCGAGTTCGACGCGGATACCGGCGAGCCGTTGAAGTTCCTGGCGTTGCCCGTCAAAAACGGCCGATGCACCCGGCCCCGCCTGACGACCAAGTATCACCTGATCGGTTTCGGTTCGTTTGTGGCCGACGACTTGCTGACGAGCGTAAACCAGAACGTGTCGCGGGGCGGCTGCACCGCGGGCATGACTCCCGCCAACGGCATGATCTACCTGCCGCCGGGCAACTCCGCTGGCCATTGCCGATGCTTTGCGATGCTGCGCGGCCGGGCCGGCTACGGAACGGAGCCCCTGTGGGAGCCGCTGCCGGTTGCCCAGCGCACCCTGGCGGGCGAGGGCGCCGCGCCCGGCCGGCTTATCGAGCAGGTTCGCCGGGCGGAACCGGTGGCCACGATCGAGGAACGGGGCGCCGTGCTCCGGCTGCCGCGGTTCGATGGCGAGTTGGTCCGCAATGCCTGGTTCGGCAACGACGTGCTGCCTTACCCGGAGACCGAACCGGTCAAGGCCGGCGACCTGGAACTGGTGGCCGTGGTCAATGAACACCGGCTGGAAGCCCGGCGGGGCGACCGCGTGGTGTGGTCGTTTGTGGCCGACGGGCGGATCAGCACGCCGCCGCTAGTCCACGAGGGCCGGGTCTGCGTCGGCGCCCACGACGGCTGGGTGAGTTGCCTCGACCTGAAGGACGGCCGCGTCCAATGGCGGTTTCTCGCGGCGCCCAACCACCGCAAAATCGTCGCCTACGGCCAGATCGAGTCGTCGTGGCCGGTGTATGGCGCGGTCGTCCATGAGGGCCTCTTTGCCGTGAGCGCGGGCCGGCATCCGGAACTGGACGGCGGGATATATTTCTACGGACTGGAACCGGCCACCGGCCAGGTGCGTTGGAGCAAGCGGCTGCACGTGGCGGCCGAAGCGGTGGTTGGCAGTCGGCCCGAAAATAAACCGCGCAAGTGGCTGAAGCCGGCCAACACGATCATCAACGGCCCGCTGAGCGTCAGCAACGGCAAACTCGCGCTGGTGAGTCCCGACGCGACGTGTGAAGGCATCGCCCGCCCCTCCGAGAATTACCGGGTGGAGATCGACCCGAAGGCCGAGGGCGCGTTGGCCCTCCCGACCAAGCCCCACGTTCCCAAGCCACCGGTCCAGAAGTGAACGATGAAAGACAACCTCAAGAAGATCGTGTCGGTTCACCGGCTGCCATGGACCGGCGGTGCGATCACCTCGGCCGTGGTGCACAAGGACGGCGCGGTGTACGTTGCGGGCGTTGCGACGGAGAACACCGGTCGGCTCGGAGGCCGGCAGGAATCGACCAAGGTCGGCGAGGCCGATTCCAAGGCCATGGCCGAGGACGATATCGACGTTCGGATTGGCATGCGCGGCACGCTGGTGAAGTCCGAACCGGCCGCCGGCAAGCGGAAGTGAAAGTTACAGAACAAGGGGCCCTAATGGCCATGGCAGCGCGGCAAGACAAGCCGTGACAATCCTGGAGACCATCGAAGAAAAATACCGAGGGCGTTAGGACGTAATTGGAAAGACCGAGGAGAAACATGCGACCGAAATGTTCTATCGTAATTCTATGGAACGTTGTCGTCTTAGGTGGCGCCTTCGCTGCCGGTGCGGAACCGCTGGCGGCCGGGAAAGCCAGCGAAGAGAAGGCCGCTCGGGCGGCAGCGATTCGACAGACGCTCGACGCGATCAACCAGGAGTTGAAGGACCACGGCGGCGCCTGGGAGGCCTGGGCCGCCTCTCTGACCCCGTTTCGGGCGGAGTTGTCCAAGCCGGGAAACAAGGCAGGCAAACGAGGATTCGCATTCGACGGCTCCGACGTCCGCATGTTGACGGTGGACAAGGTCGAGGACTTGCCCTGTGGTCGAAGGCCCCAGGAGTCGATGGTCCACTTGAGTCGGCAGTTGCAGGCCCGGGGCATCGACCTGATGGTCGTGTTTATCCCGGACAAGTTGGCGACGTATCCGGACTACTTGGTGGAAAACGCGCCGAAGGACGGCCAGGTGGCCGTGCAGATGCGGCGGTTCATGAAGGAGTTGCTTGAAAACGACGTGGAGGTGGTGGACCTCTATCCGGCGTACCGCAAGTTCCGCCAGGAGAAGCAGGACAAGGCCCAGTTGTTTTATCCGCGAGATCGTCACTGGCGGAACGCGGGCGCGCAGGTTGCGGCAGAACAGATCGCCGAACACCTGAAGCGTTACAGCTTCGTGCGGAACGCCTTGGCCCAAGGCAACCGGTACACCGGAAAAGCCGCCCGCCGCACCGACAGCAAGAAAGCCGACGACATCCTCCAGGTCTTCGACCGGGACGGCAAGGCTTACCGCGACGTGCCCGATTCTCCGGTCCTTTTGACGGGCGATAGTTACTCGAAGTACAATTGGGCGCCCGGGACAGAAGAACCCACGGCCCATCTGTCGGCGCAGGTCGCGCTGCGCGTCGCGATGCCGCTGAGCTACTGGAACCACGAGGGCTCCTGGGACCAACTTCCCCAGGTCTTGGCGCAGGAACAGCAGGAGTGGGGATTGAACGGCCGGCGGGTGATT
>JBEKCP010000052.1:0-16962 GCA_050014815.1 Thermoguttaceae bacterium
ATCGCCGGGCGGATTGCAGTTCCCGCCGCTCCCAGGCCAAGTGTGAGCGGACGTAGAACGGCAGAACGCCGAACCCCTGGCCGAGCAGGTGCCCCAGCAGGATCGCACTATCGAGTCCCCCGCTCAGGAGCACGCCGATCGTCGCGTCTTTCTCGGTCGGCATCATAAGAGGGGCCGTAGCGGGACATTCTTGTTTCATCAGGTGCAAGCATTCTAAACAACTCGGCGAAAGGAGGACAGCGCCTTGCAACGCATTGTGTAACGGATATAGTGGTCTATAGGAGGCTCGCGATCGCAGGCCCGATCCGGGGCCGGCGATTCCCTCACGGAGGGGGCCGGAACCGTCGCACCGACGGGTTGCGGTGCGCCCCGACGGCTTTTTCGCACAAAATCCCTCGTTAAGCCGCTCCCGCGCGGCACACAGCCATGCCTGTCGATCAGAAGGGCGCCCACTGTCAGGAGGCGTCGGAGGAGGAACTCCTCGGGCGTCTCGACGACGTGTTGAAGGAGTATGCCGACGTACCGGGGGCCTTGATCCCCGTGCTGCAGATCGCCCAGGCCATGTTCGGTTATCTGCCCGAGTCGGCCCTGCGGAAGATCAGTCTGGCGTTGGGGAAGCCATACAGCGAGGTGGCGGGGGTGGTCGGGTTCTACTCGTTTTTCACCACGGTCCCTCGCGGCAAGCACCTGGTGCGGGTCTGCCTGGGGACGGCCTGTTACGTCCGCGGCGGCAAGCAGGTGCTGGCCGCGCTGAAAGACCTGTTGCGGATCGAGGTTGGCGAGACGACGCCCGAGGGGCTGTTCTCGCTGGACGTGGGCCGCTGTTTCGGCGCCTGCGGCCTGGCCCCGGTGATCATGATCGACGACGACGTACACCAGCGGGTCAAGCCGGCCCGGCTGTCGCGGATCCTCGACCAGTACCGGCCGGAGGAAGACGCGGAGGAGCCGCGGGAGGCCGTCCAATGAACGAGCGGATTGCCAGCTTCGAGCAGCTCACGGCGGTGCGGGACGCGGTGCGGGCCGGCGAGGCCCGGCTCGCCGCTGCCGGCCACAAGCAGGTCCGCATCTGCATGGGGGCCAGTTGCATCGCCTCCGGCGCCGAGCGGGTCAAGGCGGCCCTTCAGGCCGAGCTCGGGCGGTCGGGCCTTGCCGACCGCGTCTCGGTCATCGGGACCGGCTGTCTCGGCCCGTGCTCCGCCGGCCCCACGCTCATGGTCGACGACGTCTTCTACCAGAACCTCAAGCCCCAGGACGGGGCGGCCATCGTGGCCGAGCACCTGGTGCGGGGACAGGTCGTGGGACGCCTGATCCACCGCCGCGCCGACGGCCGCAGCGTCGCCGGTGCCGCCGAGATGGACTTCTTCAAGCGGCAGACGAAGATCGTCCTTCGCAATTGCGGCATCATCGACCCCACCCGCATCGAGGACTACATCGCCCGCGACGGCTACCAGGCCCTGGCCAAAGTGCTTGCCGAGGCCGATCGCGAGGCGGTGATCGAGACGATGCGGGTTTCGGGGCTTCGGGGGCGCGGCGGGGCCGGCTTCCCGACCTGGCGGAAGTGGAAGCTCACCCGGGCCGCCGAGGGCGACTCGAAGTTCGTCGTCTGCAACGCCGACGAGGGCGACCCCGGCGCCTTCATGGACCGCAGCGTCCTGGAAGGCGATCCGCACAGCGTCCTGGAGGGCATGGCCATCGCCGCCTACACGATCGGGGCGTCGCGGGGCTACCTTTACGTCCGGGCCGAGTACCCGCTGGCCGTCCAGCGGCTCCGGATCGCCATGGCCCAGGCCCAGGCCCGCGGCATCCTCGGCGAGAACATCTTCGGCACGGGGTTCGACTTCGACCTGGAGATCCGCATGGGGTCGGGGGCGTTCGTGTGCGGGGAAGAGACGGCGCTGTTGACGTCGATCGAGGGGAACCGCGGCGAGCCGCGGCCCCGGCCGCCCTTTCCCGCCGTGAAGGGCCTCTGGGGCAAGCCCACCTTGTTGAACAACGTCGAGACCTACGCCAACGTGCCGGCCATCGTGCTCCGCGGCGGCGACTGGTATGCCGCTTACGGCACCGAGAAGAGCCGGGGGACGAAGGTCTTCGCCCTGGCCGGCGCCATCCAGAACTCCGGCCTGGTCGAAGTGCCCGTCGGCATGCCCCTGGGCGACCTGATCTACGACATCGGCGGCGGGACGAGTTCGGGCAAGGAGTTCAAGGCGGCGCAGATCGGCGGGCCCTCCGGCGGCTGCATCCCCAAGCAGCACCTCGACGTCCCGCTGGACTACGAGTCGCTCTCCCAGCTCGGCGCGATCATGGGCTCCGGCGGCCTGATCGTCATGGACGAGGACAGTTGCATGGTCGACGTCGCCAGGTACTTCCTCGAATTCGTCCAGGAGGAGTCGTGCGGCAAGTGCGTGCCCTGCCGCGTCGGCACGAAGCGGATGCTGGAGATCCTGACCCGGATCTGCGAGGGCCGCGGCGAAGAGGCCGACGTCGAGCGGCTTATCGAGCTGGGCGACATGATCAAGGACACCTCGCTCTGCGGGCTGGGCCAGACGGCGCCCAACCCGGTGCTCTCCACGATCCGGCATTTCGGGCACGAGTACATCGAGCACATTCGGGACAAGCACTGCCGGGCGGGGGTGTGCCCGTCGCTGGTCTACGCCCCCTGCTCCAGCGCCTGCCCGGCCAACGTCGATATCCCCGGCTACATCTCCCTGGTGGCCGAGAAGCGTTACGCCGAGGCCCTGCGGCTGCACCGCGAGCGGAACCCGCTGGCGGCCGTCTGCTCGCGGGTATGCTTCCACACGTGCGAGGACAAGTGCCGGCGATCGACGCTGGACGCCCCGGTCTCGATCCGCGGCATCAAGCGGTTCATGGTCGACCAGGAGGTGACGGTTCAACTGCCGGAGGTCCGCGACAACCCGCGGAATGCCAAGCGGAAGATCGCCATCGTCGGGGCGGGCCCGGCGGGCCTGTCCTGCGCGTATTTCCTCGCCCGGCTCGGCTACCGCCCGACCATCTTCGAAGCGGAACCCCGGCCCGGCGGCATGCTCATCCAGGCCATTCCCGCCTACCGGCTGCCGCGGGAAATTGTCGCCCGCGAAATCCGCATGATCGAGAACCTCGGGGTCGACATCCAGACGGGCATGGCCCTGGGCCGCGACTTCACGCTGAAGTCGCTCCGCGGCAAGGGCTACGAGGCCGTGTTCCTGGGCATCGGGGCGCCCTTGGGCGTCGGCCTGGGGATCCCGGGCGAGGGCGTGGAGGGCATCACCGACGCCCTCTCCTTCCTCCGCACCTACAACCTCCGCGGCTCGGTGCCGGTGGGAAAGGACGTGATCGTCGTCGGCGGCGGCAACTCGGCCATCGACGCCGCGCGGACCGCCGTCCGCCTCGGCGCCGAGAAGGTAGCCGTCGTCTACCGCCGCAGCCGCGAGGTCATGCCCGCCTACAACGAGGAAATCGAGGAAGCGATGCACGAGGGCGTCGGCTTGCGGGTGCTCACCGCGCCCGTCGAGGTGCTGGCCGAGGGCCGCCGCGTGACGGGCCTGAAGTGCCAGCCGATGCGGCTGGGCCAGTTCGACCGCTCCGGCCGCCGCCGGCCCGAGGAAGGGGGCGATGCCTTCGTCATCCCCGCCGACCACATCCTCGTCGCCGTCGGCCAGACGCTCGACCTCAAGACGGCGGCCAACGGGCTGACCCTGGAGACCCGCCAGCGGGACTTCATCGCCGCCAGCCCGGTCACCGGCCAGACCTCCGAGAAATGGATCTTCGCCGGCGGCGACGCCGCCAGCGGCCCCTCCTCGGTGGTCGAGGCCGTGGCGGCCGGCGAGCGGGCGGCCGTGGGCATCGACAAGTACCTGACGGGGGCCGTCCACGCCTTCTGGCGCGAGCCCAAGGAAGTCGATACCTTCTTCGACCCCGGCACCGACCCCGCCGACACGCCGCGCGAGAACCTCGACCTCATCCCCGTCGAGCGTCGCCGGCGGAACTTCGACGAGGTCGAGCAGCCGTGGCGCGAAACCGTGGCCACCGCCCAGGCCAGGCGGTGCCTCCGCTGCGACTACGGACGACGCTGCGCCGGCGGTCAGTAGAAATTGTTCTGGTTAAGGGCGAACTGATTTGAAGCACGAAATTCGAATATCGAAATCCGAAACAAATTCAAATAGCGAAAAATCCAAATGACAGAAACCTTGAAGGTCCGTTTGGAACATTAGGATTTCCTATTTTGGATTTGTTTCGGATTTCGATATTCGGATTTCGGATTTGAGGTTTTCGATGATTACCCTTTCGATCAATAACATGCCCGTGGAAGTGCCCGAGGGAACGACCCTGCTGGGGGCGGCGCGCCGGTCGGGCATCAAGATCCCGACCCTCTGCCACGTCGAGGGCCTCCAGACGATCGGCGCCTGCCGCGTGTGCCTGGTCGAGGTCGAGGGCGCCCGCAACCTCTGCGCCTCCTGCGCCACGCCCGCGGCCGCCAACATGAAGGTCTTCACCAACACGGCCCGCGTCCGGCTGGCCCGCCGGGCGATGGTCGAGCTGCTCCTCTCCGAGCACAACGGCGAGTGCCAGACCTGCGACCGCAGCGAAGACTGCGAGCTTGCGGCCCTGGCGGCCGAGCTGGGCATCCGCGACGTCCCCTTCACCGGCCAAAGGACCCGCCGGCGGATCGACGTATCGACCCCGGCGCTGGTGCGCGACAACGGCAAGTGCATCAAGTGCCGCCGCTGCGTCAGCGTCTGCGCCGAGGTGCAGGACGTCGGCGCCCTCTTCCCCCAGGACCGCGGGTTCGACACGGTCGTGGGCCCGGCCTTCAATCACGACCTTTCGACCGTCGCGTGCGTCCAGTGCGGCCAGTGCGCCGCCATCTGCCCCGTCGGCGCCATTACCGAAAAGGACCAGATCGACGAAGTGTGGACCGCCCTGGAGAGTCCGGGCAAGCACGTGGTCGTGCAGACGGCGCCGGCCATCCGGGCGGCGCTGGGCGAGTGCTTCGGCTACCCGCCGGGCACCCTGGTCACCGGAAAGATGGTCTCCGCCTTGCGGCGGCTCGGGTTCCACGCGGTCTTCGACACGAACTTCGCCGCCGACCTGACGATCATCGAGGAGGGCACCGAGCTTCTGACCCGGCTCCGCAAGGCGCTTGGGGGAAAAGGGGACAGTCCCCATTTGCCGGAACGGCCCGAAGGGTGCTGCGCACAAATGGGGACTGTCCCCTTTTTCCCGCTGCCGATGTTCACCAGTTGCTCGCCCGGCTGGATCAAGTTCCTCGAATACTTCCATCCGGACCTGCTCGGGAACCTCTCGACCTGCAAGTCGCCGCAGCAGATGTTCGGCGCCGTGGCCAAGACGTACTACGCCGCCAAGCTGGGCAAGCGGCCCGAGGACGTCTTCGTCGTCTCCATCATGCCCTGCACGGCGAAGAAGTTCGAGTGCCAGCGGCCGGAGATGACCGCCAGCGGCGTCCGCGACGTGGACGTGGTGCTGACGACGCGGGAGCTGGGCAAGATGATCCGCTCGGCCGGCATCGACTTCGACGGCCTGCCCCGCGGCGAGATGGACGCCCCCCTGGGGCTCTCCACCGGCGCGGCCGACATCTTCGCCAACACCGGCGGCGTCATGGAGGCCGCGTTGCGGACGGCCTACGAGATCGTCACGGGCCGCGGCCTCCCCATGGCCAATCTCCACGTTGCGCCGGTGGCCGGCCTGGCGGGCGTCAAGGAGGCCTCGATCGCGATCGCCGGCGCGGCGCCGGAGTGGAAATTCCTCGAGGGCGTCACGCTCAACGTGGCCGTGGCCCACGGCCTGGGCAACGCCCAGCGGCTGATCGCGGCCGTCCGCTACGGCCGGAAGCAATATCACTTCATCGAGGTGATGACCTGCCCCGGCGGCTGCATCGGCGGGGGCGGCCAGCCGCGGCTGACCGACAACCGCGTCCGCGAGGCCCGCATCGCCGCCATCTACCGCGAGGACGAGGGGAAGCGGCTCCGCAAATCGCACGAGAATCCCCAAGTCCAGCGGCTTTACGAGGAGTTCCTGGGCAGCCCGCTGGGCGAGAAATCCCACCACCTGCTGCACACGGAGTACACGCCGCGCGAGCGGACGTAGCGCCGGGATAAGAATAATGAATACGGTTGTTCGCGCCGTTTAGCGGGCGGGCTTGCCCGCCGAGCAAATCATGCACCAACACTCGGCGGGCAAGCCCGCCCGCTAAACGGCTAAACGTGCTCAACCCGACGGCTTCTCGGCAACGAACCCCCCGTAGGTGACCACCCCCTGGGCGAACAGCCGCCGGATGGCCATCAGGCCCGCCGTCTGCCCGTGCAACTCCCTCGGCAGGAGCCGCATCGCCGTCAGGGCAAGGCTGAGCGGATAGGAGAGCACGCACATCCGCTGCGTCCTGGCAATGCCCTTTTGTATGGCGTGCAATTGGTCGGTGAACTGGACGTCGGAAAATCCCGCGGATTGGAGCGTCCGGCGGAACCCGGTCAAGGTGGGCAATCCGGCCACCACTTGTCCCGCCCTGAAGCGGTCGTAGAGCCGGATCTCCGCCTGGCTCATCTCGTCTCGCAGCAGGAAGCGGTCCACCACCGCGAGCCGTCCGCCGGGAGCAAGGAGTCGAAAGGCTTCGCGGACGAACCCCTCGCTGCTCTCGGCATGGTACACGCTTTCGATGGCGTAGAGCTTGGTGAAGGCGGCGTCCGGTAGCCCCGTGGCGCAGAAATCCCGCGCCTCGAAGCGGACCAGGTCGGCCAGGCCGGCCCGCTCGGCTTTGCGCCGGGCCTTCTCCAGTTGGCTCGTGCAGATATTGACGCCGACCACCCGGGCGCCGTAGGTCCTGGCAAAATAGACCGCCGATCCGCCCACGCCGCACCCGGCGTCGAGGATCACGTCCTCCCGGCCCAGCCGCAGCAAGTCGCCGACGAAGCGATCGGTGTTCACCAGCGACTCGCCGGCCGTTCGCGTCGCGTCATCCCACAGGCCGTACCGCAGGTAATCCCGCGACACGGCGAAGTCGTAGCCCGCCTGCGTGACATCGTAGAATCGGGCCACCCGCTCGCGGTAAGTTCTGTTCATCCAATCACACAAACCTTGCCAGCTTCCGAAGCGCCTCGATCCCGCGATCGATCATGTCGTCGCCGGCGGCATAGGAAATGCGAAAGTGCGTGTCCCGCCGACTGAAGACATTGCCCGGAATCACCAGGAGCTGGTACTTCTCGATCGCCCGGGCGACGAACTCGGCGCCGGTGCCCCAGGGCGCGCGGGGGAAGAGGTAGAAAGCCCCGCCGGGCGCCGCCGTCTCGTAGAGGTCACCGAGCCCTTCGAGGAGCCGGTCTCGCTTGCGGCGATAGGCCGCGATCGCCGGGCTCATGTCCACGCCGAGCGCGGCCGCCCCCGCCCACTGCACCGGATGCGGCGCACAGACGAAACTGTACTGCTGCAGCTTGATCATCTCCCGGATCACCGCCCTTGGCCCATGCGCAAACCCCAACCGCCAGCCCGGGATCCCGTAGGTCTTGCTGAACCCGTCGACCACGAGCGTCTGCGGGTTGTATCGGGCAGGCGAGACGAAGGGGCAATCGTAACAAAAGCGGCTGTAGATCTCGTCGCTCAAGAGCACCAGGTCCCGCTTGGCGGCCAGCTCCGCCACACCGCGGACTTCCTCCTCCGTGGCCACGGCGCCGGTCGGGTTGGCCGGACTGTTCAGGACGATCATCTTGGTCCGCGGCGTGACCGCGCGGGAGAGCCGGTCCAGGTCGATCCGGAAGTCGGGATAGGTGTCGAGGTAGACCGCCTTCGCGCCCGCCACGCCGGCCAGCGCGTCGTACATCACGAAGCAGGGGTCGAAGACGATCACCTCGTCGCCCGGGTCCAGGAGCACGAGCATGGCCAGCATGATGCCGCCGCTGGTGCCGGAGGTGACGAAGACCTCGCGGTCGGGATGGCCGTATTGGCGGTCGACGGCGGCCTGGAGCGGCTCCCGCAGGACCGGCATGCCCTGCGACAGGGCGTAGCCGTTTTTGCGGCCCTGGATGGCCTCGATGGCCGCCCGGCGGACCGGTTCGGGCGCATCGAAGTCGGGCTGCCCGATCGAGAGGTTGATCGGGTCCTTGAGTTTCGCCCCGAGGTCGAAGACCTTGCGGATCCCGGAGGCGTCGAACGAGCGGGTACGCACGGCAAGCCAGTGTTCAGGCATGAAGGGCATTATACCCGGAATCGGGTCCGTTTTTTCGACCTTGAGCAACCGCGACGCCGTTTCGCGCCTCCCCGGCATAGCAGCATGGCATCATTGCCGCGAAGAAAGCGTCGCAATGGCTTTCTTTGCGCGGCTCTGAACCACCGGGCTGGGATCCTTGAGGGCCTTTTCCAGCGCGGGAATACTTTCGGGGCTACCCCAACTCCCCAGCGCCTCGGCGGCGGTCGATCGCATAAAGGTGTCTTCGTCTTCCAGGAGGGCGAGCTCGAGGGCTGCCGCCACCGCCGGATCAGGCTCCGTTGGCTTCCTCCGGTCCAGTTCCACGATGGCCTCGACACGCACCCGGTGAAGGCTCGACCTGAGGTCGGCCACCAGCGCGCTGGTGTCCCGGAGCGGCCGCGACTTCGCCGCGTGCTTCCCCGGGGCAGGCCCGCCGCCTAGCTTTTCGATGGCCTTCTGCGCCCGAACAGCGACGCCCGCGTCGGGCGCCTCGGCCACCTTCTTTAGGACGGGAATGCTTTCCGGGGTACCCCAGTTCCCCAGGGCATTGACGGCGAGGACCCGAACATTCACGCTCGAATTCTGCTGGAGGACCGTTTCCAGCGCCCTGGCCACCTTGGGATTGGGCTCCTTGGGCGCCATCCTCTCCAATTGAACCAATGCGCGCATGAAATAGTCATACTTGCTGGTATTCAGGACGGGGCCTGGCTTCAGGTCGGCCAGCAGCGCGTCGATGTTCTCCGCCGAGCCCAGGTTGTCTTGCCTCCTGTCCTGCCCGGCCGCGGCGCGCGGAGCCGGCGCCGCCGACTCGTGATAATAGGAGCCCTCATTGTGGGTGCCGCGCACAGCGCCCTGGGTCGCCGAGCCGGACGCGGCGCGATCGCTCCCTGCGGAGTCGTCGTAATGGGGAACAAGATAAATCCTGCCGAAGGACGCCCCGTTGATCGGATGAGTGCGGTCGTGAAGCTCGGCGGCGGCTACCTCGATCGGGCGGAGCTTGCCGCTGGCGTAGAGTCCGCGCAGCGTGGCGTCCTGCTCCGCCGTCAGCACGTCCTTGACCTTCTTGCCGACATACGCCAGGGCGACCTCGGTCATTTTGGCCAAGGTGCGGGCCTTGCCTGTCGACGGCCCGTGCTGCTGGGCGTGGACGCCTCCGCCTAGAATACTGGCCTTGAGATGCTCCTGCAGCTTGGCAAGTTCGGCACGCTCCTTGTCGGTCACCTTGAGATCGGCCTGCAGCTTCTCGCAGATGAGCAGGGTACAATAAACTGCGGGCTCCGGTTGATCTTTCGCCGTCGCCGGATCGTCTTGCCCGGGCGGCGCCTTTTTGACGCCAGCCGCAGGCGCGGCAGGCGGACTCTGGGCCCGGATCTCTGTTCCCATCAAGGCGAGCGCCAGTGCGGCTACGCAAGCAGTTGCTCTCATCCGACACCTCCCTTCCTTAGTCTACGGTTGTGCTCACGGCAGTAGCATACCCCCGCGGCGTCCGGTCGTCAAACGCTTCGGAATCAGGGGTCAAAACGGGACCAAACCGGGCTGCGCTCTGCTCCAGTTTTTCTCTAGCCCAGACGTTTACGTCTGGGGCTGCGAGGCGACCATCCCCGTTTCTTCCAGCCCCTTCAGGGGCGGAAGCAATCGGAACGCCCCTGAAGGGGCTCAACGACGGAAAAAGGTACGCGTGGTCGCCCACCCGTCCCAGGCGTAAAACGCCTGGGCTAGAAAAAAGGCGATTTTCCCACGTTTCCACTACGGCAGGGCTGCCGCTCGGATCCGCTTGGCCAGCAATCGGCGCAGCCGGCGGAGCATCGCCCGGTGCTGGAACATGAACGGACTGTAGTCGAAAGCCAGCAGGTGCTCGGCCAGGACCAGCCCGATCGGGTTGGCAATGCGGCGGAGCTTCCGCCGGGCGGCGGCCAGCGTGGTTTCGGTGAGGAGTTGGCGGGCCATCGAGATGCTGGCGGCCAGGTCGGCCGGACCGGGCTCCAGGCTGCTGCGGCCCGCCGATTCATACGGGAAGCCGGGGGTGAGCGGGGCAGGCCAGAATCGCGTCTTGCGGTGCAGCCGATGGCGGTCGTAACGCTGCCGCAGCCGGTGGAGCTTGCCGACCATGTCCAGCACGCCCGCCCTCTCGATGTGCCGGACCTCGTGAATGGTCTGGGCCACCATAACGCCCATGAGGCGGGCGGTGGCGACCTTGTCCAGGGGATTGGGATGGCCGTCGAGGATCGCGAGGAACTGCCGCCGCCGCCATGCCAGCCATTCGGCGGTCAGCCCCGTCACGGCCGGGTCGATGGGAACGACCTGCAAGCGGCGCGGCGTGTAGTAGACGGCCAGCACCCGATCGACGACCGCTTCGAGGTCCTGGTCGTCCACGGTCCGCTGGAGCCGGGGCAGCGAGATCGTCGAGAAATCGACGCGGAGCGACTGGGCCAGGCCGTCCGGGGCGTGGAGGCTTCGCTCGACGGCCCACAGCAGGTCGTCCAGGACGAGCCGGGGGATGTCGGGCCGGGCGACCAGTCGTCCGATGCCCCGAATCGCCGCGCTGCGGATCCAGAGGCCGATCAGGTAGTGTACCATCTGGCCGTCGCCCAAGCAGATCATCTCGCCGATCCGCAGCAAGCGGAGGAGTTCCTCGGCTGCGGCGGCCAGATGGCCCTCGGCCGCCAGGAGCTTGAAACGGATGTAGGGGAGCCGGGCCAACTCGCCCAGATTGCAGGCGAAGTCGGAGTCGTCGCTGACCCGGTCGAGGCCCTCGAACGCCGGAAAGCGGAAATGCCCCCGGTCGATGCCTTCCTCCAGCAACCGCACCGCCTCGGCATTCCGCTGGAGGAGATTGCGGGCCGCGTCGGCATGGGTGCTGCCGAGCGGCGAGCCCTCGGGCTCCTCGATGGTGCCGTAGACCAGCTCACCCCAAAGGTCCCCCTCGTCGTCCGGCTTGACGAAAAGCTCGACTGCCCGACGCCAGAGCGCCAAGGCGTTCTGGTCCTCCGGCAAGGGCACCGGGCGGTAAACGGCTTGGGCGGGAACGGCTTCGAGGAAATCCGCCGGCAACATGGCGATACTCGTCGTCGGGAGAAAATCGCACCTATTGGCATTCTATTCTCGCATGCCGGCCCGCCGAAATCCATCGGGGCTGACCGCATTGGGGGCCGCCGGGCAGAAGAGGCGGCAGGTAGGGCCCGCCGCTGACAAAGCCGGCCGACACTGGGTTATAGGACCCATGGGACCTATAGGTCGTATCGGCGGGTGGCACGCCCTGAAAGGGCGTGGTGAGCCGTTAGATCACGCCCTTTCAGGGCGTGCCACCCATCACTCGACGACTGACAGAGCACTAGTTCGGCGTGCAAGCGAGGGCAACTTTCTTGACACTCCCTCGCTTGCGCTTCGGGCTAGTGTATGCCCACCCTGCCGGCGGATTACCGCACGCGGCAGCGGAATCGCAGAACGCCGCCGTGGACCGGCAGGAGCGGATCGGTCAGCTCGCAACGCACCACCACCGAGCCGGCCTCATTGGGCTGTGCCGAGAACCTGGCTTCCCGGCTGCACTGGGCACTGTCGGCAACGTATTCCAGCCGGGTGCTCAAACTGTCGAGGATCGTCACGTGGCTGATGGGTTGGTTCCCGACGTTGTCGAAGCGGATCGTAAACGACACTTCGTCGCCCGGCTCGGCAAACGGCGTCGAGGCGACCTTCACCAGCCGCAGCCGCGGCCTTGCCGGGCCCGAACCCACCGTGTAGGTCTGCTGGAGCTTCTGCGATTGCGTCTCGACGTTGGCGGCGGCACGGTCGAGAAGGATCTGGACCTCCTGGTCGTGGGTCCAGGCGACGGCGGCTTGCACGCCCTTGGCCAGGAACGGCGCCTCCGATTCGATAAAGACGCCCTGGCGGATCATTGCGACGTTTTCGTAGGCGCGGTAGGCATTGTCGAAGATGCGGGGGCCGATCCGGCTCGACATCGCACCGTCGCCCTGGCGCATGCGGATCGCCTCGGCCGGATGCCGCCCGAGTTCGGCGACCGGCTGGAGCTTCTGCGCACTCAGCGCGAGGTGATCGCTGGTCCTCGGGGCGGCCGGCCTGGTCGGCAAGTGGACGTCGGCGGCCTTGTCTCGCTGCTGGTCGATCTGGGCGTCCAACACCTGGCGAACCGCGCCGAAGCGGGGGCTGTAGAGGCAGACGCGATTGCTCGGCTCGACGAGCGTTTGGCCGTCGAGCGTGTCGAAATGGGCGACGGTGTCTTCGGCAGTCAGGCCGCGGACTTCCTGTCCGCGGACGTCATTCTGCGGGACGACGCGGATGGGCGGCCCGGCATGGTCCCCGTCGCAGACGTACTCGTCCGGTGGCCAGGGGCCGACAATGCCCGGCGGCTGCCACGGTCCCACGGGCGAGTACGGCAGCGGGACCCCCAGTTCCATGCCGGGCATCCGGACGGGGACGGGGCTCTCGGCCGGGGCGCCCGTGTAGGCCTGCGGCGGCAGCGATGGGCCCGGGCCGTCCGACCCGGAAGGCGCCCCGCCGGTCTCTCTAAAGGCCGGCCCGCGGCAGGAACACAGGATCAGCATGCCCAGGGCGATGATCGCCATCCGCCATGCCAACGGCCAACGATTCGGCAAGTCGGTCATGGCGGCATTTTCTCCACGGGACCGGGCGGGATCGGCTCGGTCGGCGGTTGCGCCGTCGGAGCGGCCGGCGCCGCCTTGACGGCCACGGGCCGTGGCGCCAGCGGCAGCCACGGCGGCGAGCCGAAGAAGAACCCCGGATCGTGCCGGGCGTCCGGCAGGCGGCCTCCCATCCTCAGAATGGCCACGGGGCGGCCCAGGCCGTCGGCCACCGCCAGCGGATCGCGGTTGGGGCCCGCGTCGAACCACGACTGCGCCCCGCCGCCGCTCGCGACAGGCAGCGCCTTCTGCGGATCTTCCAGGTAGATCACCCGCGTAACGAACCGTCCCGCCAACGACATCTCGAGTTCCGCCTGGGTCAGCTCGACGGGAATCGCAAAGCGGGCCTCCTGGCCCAGGGGCGCGTAGAGCCGGTCGATCACCTCGATGGTCGGGAAGACTTCGAGGCCCTCGGCCCGCGGGATGTGCGTGACGCGGAGGCGATATACGGAACCGATCAGTAGGCCGGCACGGCACGGGGCCGCCTGGCCCGCGTCGAATTGTTGGCCGATAGCCAGCGAGATCAAGGCCCCGGGCGGGGCCTTGACCTCAACTGGCTGGAAGAACCCGGGCAATGGTCCGCCCCGCTGGAGTTGCCGGCTGCCAATCGCTCCCGGTGGCATCACGCCATGGTGCAAGTAGTGAACCCCCGCCTCCTGGGCCCGGAGCGTACCGGCCGGGCACAGGCCGAGAAGGATCACTATTGCCAGGTTGCCGGCAATCCGTCGTCCGAAGAAGCGGCTTCCAAAGAAGCGGCTTCTAAAGAAGCGGCGCCACGGTGCCTGGCAGCGGAGCATGGAGGCCATTGTCACGGGCTGCTTCGGGTTGTGTATGACAGAAGGGGACAGTCCGATGATCGCCGGGCGAGAATCGCTGGCGAGAATCGGAACAGTCCCCCACTTCCTGGTTCGGTCGTTTCTGGAGTTAGTTGGCCGGGGTTCCGACGTTGGCGTTGGTGACGCAGGGTGTTACCGGGCCGGACGGATCGCCGGCGGGAGCACCGCCGTCGGGGCAAGGCGCGGCGTCGCCCCGGCACGGCCGGTTGCCCAGGCACGCGCCATCCCTCGTCCGCTCCACAATCCGCACGTGGTCGACCGGCACCGGGTAGCTCATGCCGGGCACTTGCCTCACGTCGACCCGGACCTCGTGCGTCGGCTCCGGCAAACGCACCGCGGTGTGGTTGACGATCACGTGCCGCTGCAGGCCGGCGGGGACTCCCAGCGGAACGTGGGGCGGACCCACCAATCCGATGGGCGTGCCGGAGATCGGCATCCCGTACTGCGGGGCGGTCATGCCGGCGACATAGGGGCCGGCAATTCCGACCGGGCAGGCCCCGCGGCCCGCCATCGCCGCCTGAAAGGCCATCGCCTGGACGCCGCCGCCCGGGCCGGCGCCGGCGGGCAGTTGCATGTCCTTGTTGCCCAGCCGGACGATCGCCAGGATGGCCCCCCGGCGGTCCGCCTCGACCACGGGATCCACCCCCGGCTCCAGTCGCGTGCTGACCAGCGTCTCGACGCCCGCCAAGGCCAACTCCTGGAACTCCGGATCGGGCAGGTAGATGACCTTGGTCACGAAATTGCCCTGGAGGACCTGGTCGAAGTCCTCTTCGGTGAATTGGATGGGAATGGCATTATGGGCCAGGAATGCCTCGGTCCGCGGCACGGCAAACGCCAGCTCGATCGACGGATAGAGCTCGACCCCCGGCCGGCCGGGGATGTTCGCCAGCTTCAGGCGGTACATCAGCCCCTGGGGGAAGTTGTATCGGGCCGGGGCCACCAGCGGCTCCGAGTCGAACCGGCCCGGATAGGTCACGTCCCATTGGATCGTCACGCCCTCAGGGCCGGCGAACTGAAGCTGCGATACCGATCCCACCTGCGGAGTAGGAGGCTGATACATCATCACGCCTGGTCCCGGGCCGTCCACTCCCGGGCCGGGGTGCATCATCATGTCGTTTGGCGGCAGGTTGCCATGGAGGTGTCTGGAACACCCTGTGGCGACCATGACCATGGCGAGCAAGAACACTACGGTAATCCTCATGGCATTCCCCCCCAACTGACCTAGACCATCTCGCGTGGCCGTCTTACAATACGGACCGTCTGAGCAGTATTGGTCGGCCTGCTACAACACGAATCTTTGGCAAATCCGTCATAACCTGCAAAATACCGCCATGAGATCCAGGCTTCCCATTTTCGTTACTTTGCCAAGGTTCGCCAGCCGAGCGCACACCAGCCCGACGCGCAAGCGAGGGACTTCTGTGATTTCTGCCCCTCGCTTGCGCGTCGGGGTAATGAGTTTGATGTTCACCCTACTGCTTGCGGGCAGCGGTCCCCTGTCTGTTGGGTGGATCGCGGCCCAGGAACCTGCGACTACGGCGGCAGGGCCGCTCACCACGGGCACTGCACAGAATACGGCCGGCGCGGCCGCCAGCCAGGCCCAAGCCCTCCTGGAACGCGCGGGACGGTCGATTGAAACCCACCGGTCGATCTCCGCCCGCATCTTTCAGCATGCCGACCTGTTCGGCCATCAATTGATGGGCTCCGGCCGTTACCGCGAAGTCTGCCAGGGGGCCATCCCGCTGATCCGACTGGAACTGAAGATCCAGATCGCCGAGCAGGCCGCCAGCCTCGTTCAAGTGTGCGACGGCCGCCACCTCTGGACGTACCGGAAGCTACTCGATGCGGAGACGCTCAGTTACATAGACGCCGTCCGGGTCACGGAGGCCCTCGGGCGGATCGAGCGAGGAAGAGTGGAAGCCGGAAAAGGGGACAGGTACCTTTTGTGCGAAGCACCCGGAGGGCCGTTCCGGCAAAAGGTACCTGTCCCCTTTTCCTGGCCGGCGGTGGGGCTGGGGGGAGTGTCCCGCATGCTCCGCGGCCTCCGCGATGCCTTCGAGTTCACCTCCGCCCAGCAAGGCCGGGTCGGGGACCTGGCCGTCTGGAAAATCGTGGGCGGTTGGCGGCCCTACCACCTCGCGAGGCTCCTGCCCAAGCAGAAGGACAAGATCGAGCAGGGCGGGTCGGTCGATCTCGGCTACCTCCCCGAGCACCTGCCCGACCGCGTAGTCCTGTACTTGGGCCAGGAGGACCTTTTCCCCCGCCGCATCGACTACTACCGGGTCGCGGCGCCGAAGAAGAGCCGTTTTGAGGTGAAGGACGATCGGACGCTCATGACGGTCGAGTTCATCGACGTGGCTTTCGACATCCCGATCGCGGATGGGCAGTTCGTCTACAATCCGGGCACGGCCGAGAGGTCCGATCGGACGGAGGAGTTGCTCCAGTCGCTCACCGCCGGCCGGCCGGTCCCGCCGAAGTGACGCGGAGGACGTGCTCGGCGTTGGCGGGTAACATAGGGTAGGGCCCGCTTGCCGAGCGGGATTCCGTTTCGCAGGGTCCCGCTCGGCACGCGGGACCTACCGGCTGCGCCCCGGTCCGGACTGCGTTGGGCCGGGCGGTCACTCCGGCAGCGCGTCCAACAGCATGTCGGGCTCGGCGATGCTCATCTCGCGGATGACGCGGAGGCGCTGCACCTGGTGCAGCACCTCGAAAATCCGCCGGCACATCGGTCGCGTGATTCCGTAGAGCTGCATGACGAGAATCTCGATCTGGTAATCGTCGTGCGTGGACGGCGGTTTGCCCATGGCAAGCACCGCCGCGACCCGGTCGGCGATCTCGTCGTGTAGTCGCGCCTCAACCTCCTGGGAGAAGTCGATCGCGCGAACAGGCAATTCCTGCACCAATTCCTGGGTCCAGCGGGGGAAGCTGCGCCACTCCGTATCGCCGCTTTTAATGTAGTAGCGATACAGCATGGTGCGGGAATTCAGCACCCCGAGAATGTACTCTACGCGATATCGGCACGACTCGGCCTGAAGGTCCTTTCGCATCTTCCAGGTGAACACCGATTGGTTGGTGAGCCTGCGAGAATCGTCTATCGTCGCATAGATCCCGACCCCCGTTTGTCGCAACAGTATTCGTTTGCCCGCGTAGAAGTCCGCCGCGTAAGCGTTCACGGCCTGGGGCCTCGCTCGTCTTTTGGGCGCGCTAGGCCGGAACATGTGCCTGTCTCCCTACCGTGCGGAACTGAATCCACGCTACGCTGCCTTGTCCCCGGCGTAAATGG
>JBEKCP010000053.1:0-16953 GCA_050014815.1 Thermoguttaceae bacterium
CGCTGCGGCAGATAGCCCAGGGCTGATCAAGCTACACGTGGACAATCTGGACGTCCGCAAAGTGGTGGAGATGGTAAGCCGACAGGCCAAGATAAATATTTTCGTTTCGCCGGGCGTCAGCGGCATGGTCACGCTGAATCTGCAGGACAAGACCGTGGACGAGACCCTGCAGACCATTGCCAAGCTCTGCCGCCTGACCGTCCAACGCGAACAAGGCGTCATCTATATCTCCACTCCAGCCGAGGTGCGCCAAGGCGAGGAAGACTCGTTGCCGGTGCGAGTGTACCACTTGAACTACGTCCGAAGCAGTGACGTGGAGAAGATGGTCAAGCCTCTCTTGAGCAAAAAAGGCATGATGACGTCGTCGCCGGACAGCGAGGTTGGCCTCGCGACCGACGCGGCCCAGGGTGGCGACAAGGCGAAGGAAGTCAAAGGCGGCGGCAACGCGATGGCCGTCGGCGACATCGTCGTCGTCCAGGACTACGAGCAAGTGCTCAAGACCGTGGACCGCGTGATCGCCCAGATCGACACCCAACCCATTCAGGTGCTGATCGAGGCCGTGATCGTCAGCGTCAAGCTGGAAAAGGGCATGGAACTCGGAGTGAATTTCGCTCTGCTCGACGGCGCAGGAAAGGTATTGGGATTAACCGGAAACGGCGCGGCGATCAACTCGGCGGCCGGATTCTCGCCCGCCTCGGTGTTGGCCGCAGGCAACACCGGCCTGCTCAAGGGCACCCCCACCAGCGGGTTTGCGGAGGACGCCGCCGGGCTCAAGTTCGGCTTTGTGGACAAGAGCACCACCGGATTCATTCGCGCCCTGGAGACAATGGGCGAAACCAAAGTGCTCGCCTGCCCGCGGATCTTGGTCCTCAATAAGCAGCGCGCGGAGATCCACCTCGGTGATCGGCTGGGCTATACCACCACCACCCAGACCCAGACGAGCACCGTGCAGACCGTGCAGTTTGTGGACGTGGGCACGCAACTGCGGTTGCGGCCGTTCGTGTCGTCGGACGGCATGGTCCGCCTGGAAGTTCACCCGGAACGCAGTTCGGGGACCGTGACCGATCCCGCGACTCCCGGCGTCCCCCAGGTCACGGCGGCACAGGTCACGACCAACATCATGGTCCCGGATGGGGCCACCATCGTGATCGGCGGACTCATCGACAACGAAGTGGACCACAAGTGGGCGGGCGTGCCGCTGCTGAGCCGGCTCCCCTGGATCGGGAGTCTTTTCCGAGACACCACCAACGCCACGACAAAGAAAGAATTGATCGTGATTCTCACGCCGCACATCTGGCGGCCGGAGTGCCCCGAGGCGGGGAACTACCTGGGACGGCCCCGCAGCTTGGGCCTGGACCGGCGGGTAAGCCAGCGTCCGTACCCGGAGTCCAAGGACCCCCCCAGTCTCTACGAGCTTCCGCGTCTGGAGTTCTGCCCGGAGAGCACCCCCACCGAAAAGTGATCCAGTATTTGCCGATACGGGTCGCTCGGTTCCCGCCAGCCCTGCGCCGGCCATCCCCCGTTATGGGTATTCGCCGGGCTCTGCCGCGCGCATTTCGTGCGGTAGGCTTGTGCGAAGGGGATCCAAGGCATGCAAGAGGTCAGTTGTGTCCTGTTGAGTACGAAAACGCCTGTGGAGCGTCTCGGCTTGCTCCCGCGCAACTGGCGGCGTCTGGCGGTCTGCTTCGTCGTCCTGATTGTCTCCGCAGCGGCGCCGTTCGCATTCATGGGCGACTACGAAGAAGCCGCGCCCTGGGCACAGGTCTGCCCGCTCCTCTGCCTGGCCCTGATGATGGAGACGGTGCTGCGATCGGAAACGATCACCTTCTGGCGGCGGCTCAAGTCGATGCCTTTCTTGAAGAATCGGTGGAACTGGTTTCGCTTCTGCCTTTCCACCGCGGTCTTGGTCTTCCTGGCGGAGCTGGTCAGCCTTGCCAGCCACGGCCGGCTGCGGCTCGTGCCGCACGTGGTCGCGATCGTGCTGAACTCCCTGCTCTTGATCTTCCTGGCGAGCGTCGTTTTCGCGGCGACAAATCGTTTTTCCTTCTCCGTGGTGCTGAGCTACTCGGCGTACGTGCTCGCTTTTGTCGCGAACGCCGTCAAGGTACACTACCTGCACGCCGTTATCAGACCGCTGGACATCCAGTATCTTGCGGCCTTCCAGGTGTACTTTACGACTTTCTTCGGGAAAACAACGGCCGTTCTGCTCGTCGTGATGGCGGGCCTGTGGACGGCGCTGATGGTGTTCTTGTGGCGCAGAGCCAAGTACCGCGTGCGGCTGCCGGCGCGCGTGCTCTTGGCGGTCCTTTCCATCGCCGGGCTCGTGGGCATCGCCTATTGCGACAAGAATCCGGCCGCGGCATATCTCTTGAAGCGTCTCGACTTGAACAAGAGGATGTCCAACGGGGTCTACTCGGCCGAGCTGCGGGGATTCCTCTTCGAGTTCGTTTCCGATATTCCCGATTCCATTCCGCGTGCGCCGGAGAATTACACGCAGCCCGAGGTTGCCCGCGCCGTGGGCGAGCACTACCGCCAGCCGGAACCGGCGGCGAGGCTTCCCCAGCCGCGCGAAGACGTGAACGTCGTCGTGTACATGGTCGAGTCGTTCATGGATCCCCTGGACCTGCAGATCAAGTTCTCGTCCGATCCGATCCCGGCGTTCCGGGCGGCCACGCGCGAGCATCCGCACGGTTACGCCATCGTGCCGAACGAATGCTACGGCTCGGCCAACACGGAATTCGAGCTTCTTACCGGGATGTCCTGCTCGTTTCTTCCCAAGGGGGCGTGCCCGTACGTGCAGTTCATGAAACGGGAGATTCCCAGCCTCCCTGCATTCTTGCGCGCGCACGGCTACACGACCCATGCCGTACACGCCGACGGGCCCGTGCTGTACGGCCGCCTGCAGGTGTATCCGTACCTGCACTTCGATCAGACGGCCTGGCTCGCGGAAAGGATGGAAAGGGCCGAAGTGCCCTCCGATATTGCGGGAAGGTGCCCCGCCGATCAGGCGCTGGTCGATGCCATCATCGAAATAAGCGGCAGCCACCGGCGATTCTTCGTGTTCGCGTTCCCGAACTCGACGCATTCGCCCTACGACTACGACCACTATCGCAATTCGGACCTCGATGTGTGCGAGCCCATGCCCGAGCCCGCGAGGAAAGAGCTGAAGACCTATATCAACGCGCTGCGGACGACCGACCGCGCCATCGGGAACCTGCTCGACCACTTCCGGCATGCGCCGCAAAAGACCGTCGTAGTGATCTTCGGCGATCACATGCCTCCGCTGAGCAATTCCGCGATCTACGCGAAGGCCGGCCTGCTGACGGAAGCGGAACCCCCCGCGCTTCCCAGGCGGCGCCGGGTTCCGCTGCTGGTCTGGTCGAACTTCCGCGGGAAGGGCCCGGACCTCGTTTGCAGCACGAACTTCCTCGCCGCCCATATTCTCTCCCGCATCGGCATCGAGCCGGACGGGTTCCTCGCGCTGAATGATGCCCTGCGGGACCAGTTGACCGTCATGTCCGGCCCTTGCCTGCAAACCAGCAGCGGAAAGCTGATCTCCTGGGACGCAGCCCCGCGGCCCCTTGCCCATCTCTTGGCGGATTACCGCTTGCTGCAATACGACGCGCTGCTCGGCAAGCAATACAGCCGAGGGGCGCGGTAGGCTTGGAACCGGCTCTGAGGATTGTGCCGGTCGCGCGGGATGGTCGGCCCTCCGCGAGCGGTTCGCGGGGGACTGTCCCAATTTTCGTGTCAGCGAAAATGGGACTGTCCCCTTCGGCCCAAGGGCACCCAGAGGGTACCCGGCACATTTTTCGGCCTCAAGGCCGAAAAATGAGCCAGTCCCCCGCACGCCGCGGGAGGCGCCGACACGGCCTGGCACCCTAGCCCGGATCATTCATGGCCAAACACTAGTCCGAAGCACAAGCGAGGGACTGCCAACGAGTTGCCCTCGCTTGCGCGTCGGGCTAGCGTCGAACACACTGCGCCCGGATGCCGTGCCTATGAACAATCCGGGCTCGATCCCGATTTCCATTTGACAGCCGAGATTTGCTGACCTAAGAACTTTCAGAGAGATCGAGAAGCGTCCAGCCGTCTGGACGCTGTCCCACCGAACAAGGTCTCGAATGGTTTTTCCACTTTCACGCGCCCTCCGCGGCGCCCATCACTAGGGGGAAGGTCATGTTCCGATCGGAAGTAGTTAGAGCCCGGAAGGGGTTCACGTTGGTGGAATTGGCCGTGGTCATTGTGATCATCGGCGTGTTGGCGGCCTTTGGCGTGCCGCGGTTTCTGGTGTCGGTCGAGAGGTCCAAGGCGTCGGAAGCGTTCGCCTACCTGTCGGCCGTGCGCGCCGCTCAAGAGCGGTACATTGCCCAGAATGGGCAGTACGCCGCCAACATCAGCGACCTCGACATCACGCAGTCGAACCTGAAGTACTTCGACACTCCGACGACCATCACCACGGACACCGCGGCGAATGGCAATCCGACATGGTCGCTGACCTTGACTCGCGACGCGGCCACGAGTTCCTATGGCGGGTACACCGTGATCTTCAACCAAGGCGGGTTCGATCTTCACAGCACTATCTTGAACACTCAGAACTCGGTCATCAGTCCGCTGTCGGGCACCTGGGTCTCTTCGTCCTCTTCGTCGTAAGACCTGCTGCCAACCGGGAACAGCAGCGCTGGGCGGCCGAGCGTTCTCGGCCGCCCGCTTTATTGAGCGGTCTCTGGGAAATGTCGATACCGTGAAATCCTTGCTCACCAGAATCGCGATCCACAAGGCCGTCGGGCTGTACCTGGGCGAGCACGAGGTTGTGGTCAGCAAGCTGGCCCTCACGCCCTTGGGACCGAGGGAGATCGCGTCGTCGCGCGAGCCCTGCACCGCGGACGATCTGGCAGTCGTGATCGAGCGGCTGCTCGCGCCGCTGGTGGGCCGCAGACGCCGCGTGCCGGTTGCCGTAAGCTTGGCCAGCTCCCGGCTGTTCTTCGGCACGCGACTGATTCCCATCGGCGGCGAGACCACGCCGGAAGCCGAACTGGAAAGAATGCTCAACCCGGCGAGCTTCAACGCCGACGACCTGGTCCTCGATCTGCTGCGGAGTAGCGTGAATCGGGCGCGCGTGACGCGGATGGCCGTTTGCCGGAAGAAATACATGTCCGGCGTGGTCGCGATTCTCAGCCGCTGGGGCGTGCGGCCGTTTTGCGCCGAGCCGTCGCCTTGTAGTTTGCTGCGGCTCGCGGAACAGCGGTACCGCTCGCCGCGGCGGACCAGGATGGTGCTGCGCGTATTCCTCGGCGCCACCCAGGGGCTGGCGGTGCTCGTGGCCGGCGGCCTGCCCTTGGCCTGGAGGCCCTTCGCCCTCCCCCATGGCCAAGAAGCCTTCGCCATCCTCTCCGCGGGCCGGGGAGTGACCATCCAGCAAGGGCATCACGGCATCAAGTCGGCCCTGGACTTCGCCATGATCCACGGCCGCCCGGACCTGCACGAGCGCCTGCAGCAAGAGCAATTCCCCACCGAGATGAAGACGCGCGTGATCTGGCACGAGGGGCCCGCGCTGGATGGGGCGTCGGCGGCGTTCGGCGCGGCCCTGGGTTGCCTCGCCCCGGACGCCCATGCCTTCGACCTGTCGCGATCGCTCAAATCGCGTGCTTCCATCAAGGAGATATTCCCCCGGGGCGACCTGGCCTTCACGACCGCATTGCTCACGGCGATGGGAGTGGTCCTGGGCGCGCATTCATTGAAACTGGACGATGCGTACGTGAGGGTGCGGACCGAAAACGCCAGCCACGCCTGCCTGGGCTCGGCAGACCAGGGCCGCTTGGAGAAGGACAAGAAGGCGATACAGGAGAAGGTCGACGCCGTCCGCAGTTTTCTCGGCAGCCGAGTGCTTTGGAGCGCCTACACCCGCGACATCTCGGCACGCATGCCGCCCAACGCCCAACTCACGACGTTCTATGGGAAGAAGGCGCTGGACAGCGGCGGGAAGGGCAAGGCGGCCGCCGGGTCCTTTCAGCTCCAGGGCATGGCCCCGCTCTCGGCGGACGGCTCGATCCCCCACAACATCCGCGCGTTCCTGGGCGCGATCCCCAGCGATCCGCTCTGGAAGCGCGACTTTGCGTCGGTCGTTTCGGAGATCAAGCTCCCCCCGCCCGGCAAGAAGGCAGTACCCGAGGTCGATTTCAGCATCACCTGTGTGTGCAAGGGCAAGGACGCCGCGAGCCCCGCCAAGGCCGCTGGCGGCGACAAAGACAAGAAAGAGCAGCCATGATTCCCACCGACACCGGCGAACGCAGGACCGACCTGAAGGCACAACTGCTCGCCCGTCTGCACGATCCGCTGCAGTTGCGGATATGCGTGATTGGCGTCGCCCTGCTGGCGGGCTACGTTGGCATCTACATGCCGCTGGCCGCAAGAATCGCCGAAACCACCGGAAAACTCGCGCGCGAGCGGAAACTGGGGGAGCTGGCCGACGGCCTGGAGCGCTTGCAGGTGCAATGCGGCAGCTTCGCCAAACGCCTGCCGCCGCAAGCCGACAGCAAGGAATGGATGCAGTATGTGTACGAGGGCATTCGCCGCTTGCCGCTGAGGCTGTTCAAGCTCGACGCCCTCGCGCCGAGGCAGGTCGGGCCATTCCAGGCCATCGCCCTGCAAATCGAGGTGGAGGGAACGTACTTCGACCTGGACCAGTTTCTCCGCTGGCTGGAGTCAAACCCTCGCCTGTTCCGCACCGATGACATCGATCTCGCGCTGGCAAAAGGCAAAGACAACAAGGACACCCTGGTGATGAAACTCACCGTGCTGGGAATGGCGGGCTGAGATGACGATATCCGTGGGCAAAATGGCGCCTCGCGTAATCGTGCTTGCCGCCGTGGCCTATTGCGCCTGGCCCAGCGTGTCGGAATTGACCTCGGATTCCAGGCCACCGCCGGCGAAGAAGGTGGCGGACCTGCCGGCCGCGCTCTTCTCGCCCGCGATGCCGCCCTGCCCCGCGCGGAATCCCTTTGGAGGGAAGGACGCGGCAGCGCTGGCTGCGGCGACGAGATCGCCCGCAGCGGCCGGCGAGACCGGGGCCCGGCCGAAACCGGCGGCTTCCGCCGCGGCCAAGCTGCCCGACAAGCCGCTTGATCCGCTCGGCGGTCTGAAACTCGACGCCACCTGTATTCTGGGCGACCAGCGGCTGGCGATGATCAACGGCCAATTGTACGCCTCCCGGGAGAAGCTCCCGGCTGGGAACGCCGCGCCGCCGTTTCGGATCGTTAGCGTGCTGCCGTACAAGGTGCTGCTGGAGCGCGACGGGAAGACCCTGGAGCTGACCTACGCGAACGTCGCCTCCCGGCCCGCCGCGGCCGTGGCAGCCTCCCGCCCGAGCAGGCCGCAGGCCGTCTCGGCGGGCGCAGAGGCCGGCGGCGCCAACCGGGCGGGCAGGACCGGGAAGTGAGCAAATGACGACCACTGCCGAACTGCACAGATCGTTCCCGCTCTTGATCCAGCTCCTGCTGGACAGGGAGATTATCACACCCGACCAGCTCGAGAGCATTAGCGAGGCGCGCGCCCGGGAGCATGGCTCGCTGGAAAGCATTCTGGTCAAGCAGGGGCTGGTGGTGGATCGGGATATTGCCGAGACGTATGCCGACTACCTCACGGTGCCCGTGTTGAACATGGCCCCCGGCAACGCCGATCCGGAGCTTGCCGGCCTGTTGCCCGAAAAGCTCTGTCGCGAGCGCCTCTTGGCGCCGCTGGCGCTGCACGACGGCGTGCTGGACGTGGCCTTCGCCACGTTCAACGACATGTTGCTGATCGATGAGCTGCAACTGATCACCGGCCTGACCATCCGGCCGATGATTGCCCCGCTGTCGGTGGTGGGCGAGGTCATCGAGACGTTGTTCCACTCCGCGCGGATGAAGTTCATCGAGCGTACCGACGAGTACACGGGGGAGTCCGAGGACGCGGCGGATTCGGACGCGGAGGGCCAGCGCGAGGAGGAAGAGATTCTGCAGCTCGACCAGGCTCCGCCGACCGGCCCCGGCGGCCGCGTGGTCCGCATGGTCAACGAGATCCTCGAGCAAGCCTTGCGCACCGGGGCCAGCGATATCCACCTCGAGCCGTTCGAGGACTCGTGCGCCGTCCGCCTGCGGGTGGATGGCTCGCTCCGCGATCTGGCGCCGCCGCGACGCTCGCAGTTCGTCTCGATCATCTCCCGCTTCAAGATACTGGCGAAAATGGACATCGCCGAGAAGCGCGTGCCCCAGGACGGCGCCATCGCCCTGCGGGCCGGCAACAAGCGCGTCGACCTCCGCGTCAGCACCGTACCCACCGTCTACGGCGAAAAGATGGTCATGCGCATCCTCGACAAGGGCGCCATCCCCATCGAGCTGAGCGGCCTGGGCTTTGACGAGCAGCAGTCCAGGGACCTCATCGAGTCGATCCAAATGCCCCACGGCTTGATGTTGGTCACCGGGCCGACCGGCAGCGGCAAGAGCACCACGCTCTACGCCTGCCTGAGCAAGCTGAACGAGCCCGACACCAACATCTGCACGGTGGAAGACCCCGTGGAGTACAAATTCAAGGGGATGAACCAGATTCAGGTCAAGACCCAGGTGGGGCTGACCTTCGCCAGCGCGCTGCGCGCCTTCCTGCGGCAGGATCCGGACGTGATCATGGTGGGCGAGATCCGCGACCAGGAGACGGCGCAGATCTGCCTGCGTGCCGCGCTGACCGGCCACTTCGTGCTCTCCACGATTCACACCAATGACTCGCTCTCCGCCGTGAACCGCCTCATGGACATGGGAATCGAACCGTTCTTGCTGGCGTCCACGCTGCGGGTGCTCGCGGCCCAGCGGCTCGTCCGCCGCCTCTGCAAGGAGTGCAGAGAGCCCTTCGAGTGCGACGCCAAGACGGCCAAGCTCTACGCCTTGGAGGAGGGACAAACGCTGTATCGGCCCAAGGGTTGCGATCAGTGCCGCGGCGCCGGATACAAGGGCCGCGTCGGAGTTTTCGAGGTCGTGCGGATTACCAGCCGCATGGCAAGCCTGATCCAAAAACGCACCCCGCTCCCCGAGCTCCGCGCCGCTGCCCGGGAAGAAGGCATGAAGCTGCTGCTGGATAGCGGCATGGACAAAGTGCGCGACGGCCTGAGCAGCTTGGAGGAAGTCCTCACCGTCGCGATGAGCGGCGACGAATAGACCGGAGGCAGGCCATGACCGTGCGAGCCTGCAGAACGAAAACCACCTTGCGTTGGGGAGGGAAACCATGAAAGAACGACGCCGCTACGAACGCGTGGCTCTCTTTCGCCCGCTGCACCTGGCCGTGTTGCCGGACGGACCCGTGGTGCCGGGCAGCTCCTTCGACATCAGTATCGGCGGAGTGGGCGTCGCCACGGAGCTGGTCCTCGAGCCCGGACAAGCCGTCCGTGTCCGCTTCCACTTCCAGGACGGACCGCATGGAGGAACGGATGAAGAGGTGTTGGGGCAAGTTGCCTACACACGCGTCGATGAGGCGGGCAACCGCATGGGAATCGAATTCCTCTCGACGATCCAGGAATCCACGCAACCGCGGTTGCTGCGCACGCTCAGCAGCCTGTAGCCCATCGGCGGCCGCAGGAGCGGCCGGCCTCGGAGGTGAATGAACATGGCGTTCGAAGATTGGTTCATCGCCCGGGCACGCGTGTCGAGCAAGCCGCACAAGTCGATCACCCTGGACGACAAGATCACCTTCTTCCAGCAGCTTTCCACGCTGGTTTCCTCGGGCACGCCCCTCTTGCAGGCGGTGCAAATCGGCGCCAAGCAGAACCAAAGCACCAAACTGCAACAGGTCCTCAAGCACATCGCCTCGCGCGTGGCGGCGGGCAGCTCCCTCCATGCCGCGGCCGCCAATTACGTCGACGTCTTCCAGCACTACTGGATCGAAGTCATCCGCACCGGCGAGGTCACCGGACAAATGGCCATGGTGCTCAACGAGCTCAACAAACAGATCTGCGCCTCGCGCGAGACCCACCGCAAGGTGAAGGGGGCGCTGATGTATCCGATGATCCTGATCTGCGTCGCCGTCGCCGCCATTGCCACCATGCTCTGGCTGGTCGTGCCCACCTTCGCCAAAATGTTCAAGGACATGGGGGCGGAGTTGCCGGGCATCACGCAGTTCGTCATCGATCTTTCCAACGGGCTCGTCGTCTACGGGCCGTACGCCCTGGGGGTCGTCATTGCCGCCGCGGTCGCCATTCGAAAATACGCCAAGACCGAAGCAGGCCGCCGCCGGTTCATCGGCGTCGGCGTCGGACTGCCGCTGGTCGGCCAGCTCATCGTCCAGGCGGCCATGTACCGCTTCGCGTCCAACATCGCCCTGTTGCTCAAAAGCGGCGTCCCCATGATGGAGTCGCTGCAAACCGTGGAGGACGTCTTCCAGACCAGCCCCCCGTACCGCGACGCCCTTCGGCAAGTGCGAAGCCGCGTGGCCGCCGGCCGACCGCTGGCCGCCTCCCTCGAAGAAACGGGACTCTTCACCACCATGATCACCAACATGGTCCGCGTCGGCGAGGAATCCGGCCAATTGGCCATGGTCATGGAACAAATGGCGCCCTACTACAAAGAACAAATGGAAACCATGATCGCCCGCGTCACGAAACTCCTCGAGCCGATCATCATCGTCGGGATGGGAGTCACGATCGCCGGGATGATGCTGGCGATCTACATGCCCATGTTCGAAATGGCTGGAAATGTCAAGTAGAAACACTCCCTTCTCCACTGTTCGCGCCGCCGCCCGCCGCCCAAGCGGTTTTACGCTCGTGGAGCTGATGGTCGTCGTCACGATCCTTGCCGTCTTGATTGGCATGGCCGTCCCGCGATTCGTTCGGGCCGTCGAACAATCGCGGGCAGACATCGCCGCAGCCAATCTCCGCGCGATCTGGGGGGCCGAGCGCCTCTACTGGCTCGAAAACCACGCCTATACCGATCAACTGAGCCAGCAAACGCCGCAAGGACTCGTCGAACTGGGACTCCTCGACCCGGCCGTCGCCAGCGCTTCCGGCGACTATGTTTATCGCATCACCGCGGCCGGCAGCGACACGTTTCAAGCCGAAGCCACGCGCACGGGATCCGCCTTCTGGGCGGGCACGCTCACGATCGACCAGACGGGCACCACAGGCGGCAGCATTTCGGCGGCGGGCGAAACCGCCATCACCCCCGGATTCCAATAGACCCCAGGTTGTCATGAAACTGCAAAGCAGCCGATTGCCCGCCGTGCCGGCGCATCCGCCCCTGGTGCGGTTGCCCGCTTGCTGGATGTCGCCGCGTCCGCGTCCGCCGCGGCGCACCCGGCGCCGCGGCTTCACGCTCCTGGAGTTCATCGTCGCGATGCTCTTGTTCGCGGTCGCGATGAGCGGGATGTTCCCGCTCGTGATCATGTATTCCCGGATGGTACAAGCGCTGGAACAACGTTGGAACCCCGTGATGGGCGATTGGTATCTCCTGAGCCATCCGGGCGCGTCCGCTCGCTTCGAGTCGCTGGCAGGCCGCCGCTGGGACAACGCCAACAGCAACGAATGGTATGCCGTGCCGGCCCCCACGCGCTCCGATCCGGGGGCCACGGAGTGGGTGCATCGATGGTACTTGGAGCCGTCGCAGGACCCGTGGGCCCGTAAACTGGGCCAAAGCGCCGCGATTACCAGCACGGATGATGGTTGGCCGCCGGCCGGCCAACCGCAGTCGTTGGCCCCCGTCACGATCCACGCCGGTGATCCCTCTCCCGCCTATCAGGAAACCGGCGACTGGGACGCGCAGCATCAACATGCGGCGGCAGCGGGAGGCAGCGCCGACGCGGCTACCTGGACGTTTTCCGTTCCCGCGGCAGGCTGGTATCGCGTCCAGGCCACTTGGACTGAATCGGCCGCGCTGGCCGGCGATGCCGGCTATACCATCGTTTACGACGGCCCGGCTTCGCCCGCTAGCGCGACCGCCAACCAGCAGGCCGCCCCGGACCTTCCGCCCGCGGCGCCCGCCGACGAAGGCAAGCCCTGGCATACCCTGGCGACGGCATATTTCTCCCGGAGCGGCACGAGCGTGTCGGTCTCGCTGCAAGCGAGCGCCTCCGGCCCGGTAGTCGCCGATGGCATGCGGATCGTCCCCTGTTCGGTTCAGGTTCCCTTGTTGAAGTGGACTTCCGGCAGTCCAGCGGTGGAAGAGGTCACGGCCTCCGTGGAGATTAAACCTCGATGATCTCGCCCAGGCACCGCCGGGGTTTTACCCTCCTGGAAGCCTTGAGTGTCAGCGGGCTCATGGCTGGTCTGGCGATGCTGCTGGCTGCCACCTGGGCCGGCCTGGGCCGACCGGCCGCCGCCCTGATCGCCCGCAGCCAGCTCGTGCAGGAACGAGATCTGGCGGCGGCGGCCTTGAGCCGCGACCTGGGCGGCTGCCTGGTTGTGCCCAACCCGACGGACGGAACCAGGGATCTGCTCCGCTTCGTCGATTGGCGCACGCTCGGCCAGGACCTGCAGATCTGCTACGGCGCGCCGCCCGACCCCGGCGACCCGACCTGTTGGGCGGCCCCCAATACCGTCATCCACTATCTGCTGCAGTCCAATACCCTGGTCCGCTGCGACGAAACCGCCGTTCCCGCCACCCAGTTCACCGTGGCCAGAAACGTGGACAGCATGACCGTCACCCCGGTGGGCGACAATATGCACATCGTGCTGTCGTTCAAGTACCGCGAGATACCGCTCACCTGCGACCTTACCGTGAAGAAGCCATGAACCGACGCACGCCCCGCCGCCGTGGTTACGCCATGGTGCTGGTGCTCCTTTTTCTCGTGCTCTTTCTCTCGCTGCTGGGCGTGGCCTGGCGCCGCATCGGGTCGGTGCTCCGCGTCGCGTCGGTCCGGACGGTGCAGCTTCAACGCGACGAAGGCAGCCTCGGCGCGCTTGCGGCCGCAATGAACCTGCTGGAAACTGGTCGGCCCCCGACCAGCCCCAGCCCCTGCGTCTACCGCAAGAGCATCACCTTGGCGTCCGGAGAAATACGATACTTCCTCGTCGCCTTTCAGCGGGATGCCACGCCTCCCCCGCAGAACACCTCTCCGCAAGAGACGTGGTCGGTAAAGGTTACGCGGCAGAATGCGCAACCGTCGGGCATCGAAGACATGCCGGTTTCCTTCACCCCTTGACCACACCACCAGCCGAGATCCCATGAAACCGGTTCCAGCAGATTCCCCGGCGGCCGCGGATGGACCGGCACGGCCGGACGGCGAAAAACGCTTGCAAGCGGACCGCCGCCAGACGCCTACCAGTCCGTGGGGCGCGTTCCCGCCCGCCGGCCAACGTCTGCGGAACCGCCGCGCCGGCGAACATCGGCGGCCGTACTTCGTCGACCGCTTCTCGCCGATCCTGTTGGTCTTCGTGCTGATGCTCGCGATCGCCTCGATCGTCGACGCAGTCCTCACGATCCGCCTGCTCGAAGCGGGTGGCGACGAAATCAACCCGCTGATGGATCGCCTCCTCGACTACGGCATCCTGTCGTTTCTTCTCGGCAAATATGTGCTCACGGTCTCCGGCCTCCCCCTGCTGCTGATCTTCAAGAACCATTACCTCTTCGGCACGCGGCTCCGCATCGGATACCTGCTCCCGCTGGTCGTGGCAATGTACCTGGTCCTGATCGGCTACCAGCTTGTGCTGATGCAGAAGTACGCGGGCTGGAGCTTGTTCTGACTGCCCTGCCCGGGGATAGGCAAGCACGCCTTCCTCATCACGCGGCCGCGCCGCGACCGGGCCTACGGCTTGTCCGGGTTGAGGACCACCACCACCTTCACCGTGCCCGAGTGAAGAAGGGTGTTGATCTCCTTCAGTTGGGTCCGGATGTCCTTTAGCTGATCGGCGACCTTCGTATCCGGCGCCTCGGCGACCGCATCGCTCTCCGCCGCTGCTGCCGCGCGCATGCTCTCGTAGCGATTGATCGCGCAAGCGAATACGATGCCGGCGGCAACCAGCATCGCCCATCCAAAACGACGCTTCATCATGGTTCTCCTTGGAACTGAAGGATCTCCCTGGGAGCGGCCATTCTACCCGCCCACCGCGCAAATGGCAATCCTCGTGGAAGAGTGTTGACAGTTATGACGGTCGCAATTAACATGGCTCTTATACCTTCCACAGGCGGCGACCCGAGGACGCCGTAATGCAAATGCTTCCGTTGCCGTGCCGCCGCGTGCCGACTTGTCGCTCCGGTTTGCGGCGGTCGAGTTGGGTTGTCCCACTCCTGCTGCTTGCCGTGCTGCCGGCCGGCGCGGTCTGCGCCCAGGATCGGGTCTGGGAAAACCGGGAGATGGCCGCGACGTGCGCCATGCACCAGATTGCCGTGATTCAAGCGGCGCATGGGGATGTACAGGGGGCCAAGCGAACGGTTTCGCAGATCACCGACGAGGGCGAAAGGGCCGCATCCATCGTGACCGTGGTGCGATGCATCAATGGTCAGCCCGTCTACTATTGCCCGCCGGCCGGTTGCTCTTGCCTGGCGCCGGCAGCGTTCTTGAGTTGGGATCGGCGTCCCGATCGCGTCCCCGCCAGGGTCCCGCTCGATCTGCCATCGAACTACCTCGATCCCGATCCCCGTCACGGTCCCGTGGTGGACTTCAGCGACGACCACGACTATCGTGGGACGCGAGTGACTTCGAGAACGTACGCCGACGGTTATGCGGTGATCGAGACGCCACACCCGGAACTCTAAACATAAGAACTTTCTCCCCGATCTGTCCTCACTTTACTGCCGAGCGCCCCTCGCCACAAGTGGGGCCCCCAGCCAGCCTGAGCCAGCAGCGTGGCTGGCCTATCTCTTCTCTGTCCTGTGGCTGCCGGTTTGTGCAGTGTGTACAGAATGGCAAGAACCGAGTTATTGCGAGGGACAAGGTCATGAGAGCGATTGAGTTCGTGGGGCCCGGGAAGATTGTTCTGCGCGACGATCTGCCCATTCCCGCGCCGAACGATGGCGAGGTGTTGGTGCGGTGCAGCCATGTGGCGCTGTGCGGAACGAACATGGGCCCCTATTTGCACGACGGGCGATGGGCCGACCCGAGCATCCCGCGCCCGGCGGGATGGCTGGGCCACGAGAACATCGGCACGATCGTCGAGTCGCGTGCCGGCGGCTGGGAACCGGGCGAGCTGGTGCTTGCCCATCCCGACGACTATAACGGCTTTGTCGAGTACATTCGCTCGAAGCCGGCGGGGCTGGCCCGCTTGCCGAGGAGTACGCCCGACCCGGGCGCGCTCGTGGTGGCGCAGCCGCTTGCCACCGTGCTGCGCGCGATGGTGCGGACCGGTCCCGTCATCAACCAGCGGTGCGCCGTGGTGGGCCAAGGCCCGATGGGCCTGATCTTTACTCACCTCCTGGGGCGCATGGGGGCAAGCCAGGTCGTCGGCATCGACCGCGTGGAGTGGCGCCTGCGCTGGTCCCGTCGTTTCGGGGCGACCGACGTGATCGACGCCTCGCGCGAAGACGTGATCGAGAGGGTCCGCACGATGACGGGTGGGAAGATGGTCGATTTCTGCGTCGAGGCGGTGGGCCGCCCCGACGCCCTGGCCGTCGCTGCCCGACTCCCCCGGCGACAGGGGCGGCTGTACGTCTTCGGCGTGCCGCATCACGAAACCCAGGAGTTCCCCTGGTTCTTCACGGTCGGCAACGAGACGGAGATCCTCGCCTCGATGGGCCCGGAGTGCATGGAATACTTCCAGAACGCGGTGGACATGCTCGTCGAGGGCCGCGTCGATCTGGCGGCGATGGTCACGCCGCGCATGCCCTGGGAGCGGGCCGCCGAGGCATTCCAGATGTACGCGGAGCCGGAGAAGGCGGAGGATTCGCTGAAGATTACGTTGGTGCTGTGAAACGGAGTGTCGGCCGGAATGACGCCCAAGTTGATCGAGTACACGGCAGCGCAGGGTCTGGCTTTCATTCGCTTCCAATCCCCGCCCGTTAATGCGCTCGGCTTCGCATTGTTGGACGAGTTGTGCGAGGCCGTCCGCCGCGCCGGCGACAACCCACACGTCCAGGGCATCGTCGTTACCGGCGGGCCGGAGCACTTCAGCGCGGGGGCCGATCTGGAAATTTTCCAGAAGATTCGCGGCGGCGAAGACGCCGTGCGAACGTCGCGGATTTTCCAGGAGGCCTTTCAGAAGGTCGAGGATTCGGCCAAGCCGGTCGTGGCGGCCGTGGCAGGGCACGTGCTCGGCGGGGCCCTGGAACTGGCCATGGCCTGTCATTTCCGCGTCGCCGCGGAGGGGAGCCGGTTCTCCATGCCGGAGGTCCGCCTGGGCATCAACCCGGGGGCCGGCGGTACCCAGCGATTGCCGCGGTTGGTCGGCGTGGAGGCGGCGCTGGATATCCTGCTTACGGCCCAGCCGATCGACGCCCGGCGGGCGCTGGCCCTCGGATTGATCGACGCCGTCTGCCAGCCTGAGATGCTCGTCCCGCGTGCGGCGGAAATCCTCCAGTCGGCTTCCAAGGTCCCTCGGACCAGCCGGCACGTTGAAAAACTGGCGGAAACGGCAGCCCAGCGTGCTGCGTTTGCGAAGGCGGACCAACGGGCGGCTGCCGGTCGTCCCGAGATCATCGCGCCCGGCAAGATCGTCGAGGCGGTCCGGGTTGGCGTGGAAGAGTCGTTTCAGGCCGGGCTGTTGCGCGAGCAGGAGGCATTCAAGGATTGCATGGCCACCCTGGCCACGCAGAACAAGATTTACGTCTTTTGCGCCAGCCGAAAGACAGGCAGGATAGATCGTCTTCCCGCGCCTCCATCATCGGTATCTTCCGTGGGTCCCTTCTGCCGGAAGGGACTCGAACGACAGACAGACGTTGCGGGTGCGCAAAGTCCCGCTCGGCAAGCGGGACCTACCAAGGCCGCCGTGCTGGGCATGGGCACGATGGGCACGGGCATCGCCCAGGCCCTGATTGCGGCTGGCATCGCCGTGGTGGCGTGCGATGAGAG
>JBEKCP010000054.1:0-16374 GCA_050014815.1 Thermoguttaceae bacterium
GGATTGCCCAAGGTCATCCGTGACTATCGTGCCCGATAGGCGGCATTGATCCCGCTGTTCTCGCTGATCCCCAGAAATCGCCCGCTGAACGACTTGCACTCGTTGGCAAGATCAACTGGCAGAACGTCACCTTGCCACGGCTCAAGGCGGCACTTGGCTCGTCCTTCCAAGTCCCTGCTGATTGGAAAAGGCAGTTCGGCATCGTGAAGCTGAAGAATATCAAAGCGGCCGTTGAAGCGGGGCAGCCCATCACCGACCCGCGAGAAAGGAAGCTGCTGGGGATCTGGCGGACGCTTGAGGTCCAACTCGGGGGCGACGAGGGGCAACCTAGCCAGATTCTCCCCGCTGGCCCCAAGGATGACGTGGGCATGACGAGGATGCCGATGGAGTTGGGTGATCGAAAGCGCCGGCGGTTCTACAATGCCCTGACTGGCAACAAGAATGAAAGTGTCGATCCTGGACGCATTCTGCAACTGTCGCCGCAGAGTGCTTACGATTACCTTGTGCAGTATGGCGTGGAAGTCATCAGCGACGAGGAATCCAAAGACCAATACTTGAACAGGGTTCTCCAGGACATGAAGGACAACAACGCCTTCATCCCATCAACACAATGCGGAGGCGAGGCCGACGCCAAGCGCTGGCGTGATTCCGCTGCACGATCCTGGGGCGGATTTCTTCCTGCGGCACGAGGCTACGATCCGGCCAATGCGCCTGGTGTTGCTCAGCGGCTTTCCGGCATGACCACACGGGGCCATAGGACACGCATGAATCCCAGTGGCCGGCGAGTGCCGTATGCCTACAACGAGCCAGAGGAGTTCCAGTGGCCGGACAAAGCGGATGAGATCCCGCCGATCAAGTACGTGATCGGCGCACCATCTTCGGAAATCACCGATGAGAAAATCAACGCCTTCTACCGCAGTGGATCAGCCGAGGCGAACGCCGCCGTCGAGAAGGAACTGTTGAAGCCAGCCAAGGATGCCGTGAATTGGTTGAAGCAGAAAGGGTGGATAGATGATCCCGCAAAGGTAGATGACTATGCTCAGGCCGTGGCAGTTGGCATGATGAACCGGACGGGTGCCATTCCCAATTGGCGTTCCAATGTCGGGTTCAGGAGGGCCACAGCAAGCATGTTGGCGAGGCGGTTTGCATCACAGGGCTGGCCGTCGCAGGCGAAGGAGAGGACAGGACACTTGGGAGGTTGCCCTGGCGATCAGGGCAGGTCGAGCGCATCGTCGTGTGGCGGCTCGACCGACTTGGGCGGACGACGCGTGGGCTGTGCCAGCTATTCGATGAACTGGGCGAGCGGAAGGTCGATCTGGTTTCGTTGAAGGATGGTTTCTCCCTCGCATCCCCCGCCGGTCGCCTCCATGCCCGCATCTTGGCATCGGTGGCCGAGTACGAAACCGAGATCCGGGCCGAGCGGGTTGCCGCTGGTCAAGCTGTAGCAAAGCGGAAAGGGAAGAAGTGGGGCGGCAGCAAGAAGGGCTGGCGGTGGAAGGTGTCGGATGACCAAATGACCGCCATCAAGGAAATGAAAACGGCGGGGAAGAAGATCGCCCACATCGCTAGGGTGACCGGGCTTTCAAGACCGACCATATACCGCGTGTTGAGGGCTAGACCATGAACGCCGCCATTCCCCGAATCTGCCCCCGGTGCGGGAAGCCCTATGCCGAAGTTCCCGCAGTGTCGCGGGAAGACCCGAATGTTGAAATCTGCCCGTCGTGCGGCACAGCGGAGGCCCTGGAGACCTTTGCGTTCGCCGTGGGGAAGATCGGCTTCGACACGCCGCCGCCGAAATTCCGGGGCTGGGCCAATCCGCCTTATTGAAGTCAGAGGCCCTGCCTCTTAGCGGCATCCGTGCGGCTGCTTCCGCACGTTCCCCGGCACACGCGCCAGGGCGAAATCGGCGGTCCCGCATGACCTTATGCGCCTCGGTCCAACACACCGCGCCGGCCACCCAGGTCGATGTGACCTCCGCGCGCAATCAGAATGCGTCTGGACGCATCGGTGGGGGCGACCGACGCGCTTTGACAACTCGCGTTTGGCCACCTCGGACGATGTGACCGACGCGCGTTAGCTGACTCGTCGGTCGCGTGATATCGACTCATTCGCGGCGGGGACCAACCTGGAGGGCCCATTGCAGCGGTCCGCAGAATATATTGCAGTTCCCTCGCTGGATTCCCGGATAAGGTCTCACGGGCTGCGTTTCGCGCGGCGTGCCAGGATCATCAAACCCTCGATCATCGCCGCCAGCCCGACAATCGGCAATATGCCCGTCACGATCGACAAGACGCCGGTCGCGGTCAACATCGCGCTCGTGCCGGGCCGGCTCAGCCGGCTCAAACGCCCTGAGCGAGCCAGTCGCACGGCGCACCACGCCACCAGCACCACCCCGACCATAACGGCCAAGTGGAGCAGTCGCGCAAGCAGGTTGTTGGACACGGTCCGGGCAGTAATCTGCACGTCGCCGCGCGGCGTGGTGAAGCGATACACCTCGGCGTCTTCCGGAATTGCCGGAACGAGGTCCGCCAATTCGCCGCGCGGCGTTCCATCCTTGCTCTCAATCTTTTCACCCGCCGCCGGCCCGCGCAACTGCTCGCGATAGCGGCTATAGGCGTTCGGTAGCTGCCCTTGCTGCGGCGGCGCGGGCTGGGCCGGACGATCCACCTCTTTCTGCGCAGGACGGCGCGACGGCACCACTGGCACCACGACGGGCGCTGGATTTGACTGCCCGCCCATGCCACCGAAGCCAGGATTGCTCGGTATGCCGCAGAGGACTCGCTGCATTTTGTCTAACGCCACGCTGGGAACCGCTTGGCCACGGGGAGTCATGCCGGACGAACCCGGCGCCTTGGGTTGAGCGGGCGCCGCGGGCTTGGGCGGCGCCGACGGCTTGTCGAGGCGGTTCTTCTTGAGCCACTGGTCGTTGAACTGCGCGGCGGGCGCCGCCTGCTTGGGCTGCTGGACGTTCGCGTCCGGCCAATTATCGCCCAACTCCTTGAGCATGTTGCGCGAACGGCTGAAGGACTGCCGGCCGAACGACTCCTTGAGTTGCTGGCGGTTGTCGCGAAGTTGTTCCGCGGCCGGAGACTTCTGCATCTCCTGGAGTTCCTTTTCAGCCTGCTGCAGCTTCGCGTCCAACGGGGCCTTGCCGGACCAACCGCCGGTGGGACCGGCGCCGCTTTGCTTGAGCTTGTTCTTCACGTTGGCATCGACGCGGGCCTTGGTGAACTCGTCGCCCTCGCGCGCCTGCTGCATCAGGCGATCGATTTCACTCATCGAATACGAAAAATCGACCAGGGCTACCGTCGCTTCGTCCTTGACCGGATGCATGGTGCCGCCGAAAGCGAACCATTGGTGCGTTCGCGGCACGTACAGGCGAACCACGCTCTGCTCGATGCCGATGTTCCGCGTGTGCGCCAACGGAAAGTTGACCGAACCCAGGTTGCCCAGGGCCGGCATTTTCCCGCCGTAGCGGAGCACCACGCGGTAGTCGAGATCGCCCGGCGCGGTCTTTACCAGCGGCACGCGAACGCAGTCCGCGCCCGCCGAGGGACCCGCCACGACCGGCTTGACCTGCTCGCCGGCCACCTCGACACTCCACAACTCGGTCTCGGCCGGCATCTGGACTTCGAGGAATTGCTCGGTCCTGTTGGCCAGCCGGAAGATGATGGCCGCGCGGTAGGCCCCGTTGGCGTCCATGACCAGCACGGTGTCGGCCAATCCGATCCGCGCTCCGGCCACCTCGACCTCCTTGCGCTGCACGGTCTGGAGCGTAAGCCGCGGACCGATTGCATTGGCGGGAACCAGGTAGGCCTCCGATATCCTGGCCCCCGCGCCAAGTAGCGCCTGGAGTGTCTTCCATTCCTGCTGTTTGCTGCTGAGCGGCTCCAACTCCTTGGGTTCGGCTTTCACTTCGTCCCGCGCGCGGGCCTCCAGCGTGACGTACTGCCGGGTCACGCGGCCAGTCTCGACGATGGGAATCGGAGCGCAAAAGGCATCGGCCGGGAGGATGCGGTCGTTTTCTACCAGGACGCGCAGGTCGTTCATCACTTCGTCCTGCAACTCGATCTCGACCCGGACTGGCATTTCAGATTCCTTCAGTCCTGCTCCCAAGTCCTTGGCCTTCGTCACGGTCTTCTGCTGGAGCATGGGGGCGCTGATCCGGGCGTCGGCCATCCAGCCGGGCAGCACGAATGCCAACTTGCGCACGCCGGCCCGGGTGATGTTGAACCGCAACAGGGTGGTGTCTTTCACCGCCCGGTCGGTCACTCGGACGTTGCTGATCGTGTCGCAGACTACGTCCGGCTCGCGGGCCGTCAGCGAAAGCGTGCCGCGATAGTCGGGCCGGTGATAGCGGAGAGCAAGTCGCAGTGCCGTCTGCTGCTCGGGCGTGAGCCACGCGCGGACCTCGGCAGGCTCCAAGTCCTCGCAGTTCGCCAGCCCGCCGGCTTCGACGTCCATGGCCGGGTCGGCCTGCACGGCGATGTCGCCCTGCTGGCGATCGGTATCGCGGACCTCGATCTGCGGCAAGGGCAGCGACCCCTTCACGGTCCGGCCGAGCGTGCCGGAGAGAACCACGTTGAAATCCGCCTGCCGCCCCGCGTCAAAATAGACGCTCACCAGTCGCCGCTTCTCCCGTTGGCTGACGGTCCAGTGGAATTGTCCCGACGTGGAAACTCGGATTTGCTCCAAGCCATCAGGTACGAACACCTCGACGGCGTGAATCGGGCGGCCCTCGACGTGAAACAGAATGCGGCTCTCCATGCTCGGCTCGTGCTCCGACGTTTTCAGAAGCGTCTCGACGTCGGCCGTCATCCGGGCCGGCACGGGCGCGGCTTCCAATCGCAACACAAACGGCAACGTGGCGAAACGATAGGCCTGGTAGGGCATCAAGGGCAGAGGGCTTTCGTCCGCCGCACCGCTGTTTCCGATTTCAGGCAGCTCCACGCGGGCAATGCCACTTTGGGAGACGGTCCGCAGGTCCAACAGCCGGCTGCGGCGGACGGTCATCACGCCGCCGGCCAAGGCGGCGTCGGCCACCGTCACCTGCGGCACGTCGAAAACGGCCGGTTTCCCTTGTTGTCCGGCCGGCGCGGCCCGCCAGAGTTGGAGCGAGAACTGCTCGCGGTCCTTCGCGGCCTTCCGCAGCGAGACCTCGACGGTTTGCCCCGTCTCGGTCTTGCGCACTTCCCATCCGCGGATATTGGCGCCATTTACCCTTTCAACGAGGTAATCCGGCGGCACGGCCACGCTGAACTGCTCGCGTTGGCCGCGGCGGAACTCCAGGGCCAGGTTCCACGCCAGGCGCAACCCCGCCTCTTCCACGTCGAGTATGGCGGTCGAATCGGTCGTGAGGCCGCGGTCTACCTGGGCCTCGGCCACGCTGGGGCGCCATTGGAGGCCCAGTTCGCCGCCGCCGCCCAGGGCCGTTTGGATGGTCTCGCCCGGCTTGCTCGTTTCCTCGGTGCGGCGGTCGGCGGGCAGGGCGAGGCGGACTTCCGTCCGGCCCTCCGGCACTTCGATGGTCATGGTCGCGGCCGGGGCCGTGGGAAGCGCGGCGTCGATGATGCGCCATCCGCCCTGCCGGGTGAAACGCAATCGGGCCTCGACCTCCAGCTTGTGCCGCCCCTTGCCGGAAACGTGCAGCGCGACCAGCCCGCCGCCGGGCGATGTGTTCCCCGGTTCGGAGATTCTCACGGGGCTAAGCCGCGCCGGCTTGCCGTCGAGTTCCGCGCGTGACAGGATCGCGTTGCGCAAGCCAAGCGGCAGGGTCACATAGCCGTCCGCGTAGACGTCGATGTCGATCTTACCCGCGGCGATGATGTACTCCTGGCCTGAAAGCGTCGTCCGGTACGCGGCGCCAGCCAGGGCATACGGCGCGGGGGCGCGCCGGCTCTCGATCTTCTTGTCGGGATGCGCGCGGTTCCATAGCTCGACGTAGCGCGCGTAGGACACCAGCAAGCGGTCCGCCTGGCGAATGCCCGTCTCCGATTTGGGATCGTAGGGCAGGATGATCGCGTCGTCCGGCACGGTGACCGGGGTCCGAGGCTCGCGCCCGCTTTCTTGCGTATCCTGGGCGAAGGCGAACGCGGCGATCATGCCACAGAGAGCCAGCACGAGGACCGCGGCCGTCGTGGCCGCCGGCGCGAGCGGACGTCGGGGAGAATGCTTGCGGGCAATCGCCGCGCGCGCGAACCACTTCACCAGCCCCGCCAACAAGTAATACGGCGCCAGGAACAAGGCGGCGAAGAAGATCGTATTGCACACGACGGCCGCCGCCAGGTTATCGAGCAGGAGCGGAATGGCCGTGGTGATCGCGGCCACGACCAACACGAATCCCATCCGACGGCGGACCGGCCGGTTGCCGATTGCCATGCCGGCCAGGAGCACGGCCAGGGCCAGACCCCAGGCCAGGGCCTCGGTGCGCGGGCGGTGCGCGAGCGTTACGGTCAACTCAGGCTCGACGCCCAGGCTGTGGAAAGTAACCACGCGACCGCCGGGCGGCCCGGCCTGGGGATCGATTTTAAGACTGCGCACGCCGGCCAGCGATTGCCGGGTGGGCTTGGCGACGGTGAACGAGGGCGTGCCTCGTTCCTTGAGCTTTGCCGCGGCGATTTCGGCGGCGCTGCGAGCAGGTCCGCCTCCTGGGCGCGGCTTCGGGCGGGTTTCACCTGGCGCAGGGACCACGCTGATGACGCCGGGTTGCTGTTGCATTCCGCCGCCGATTCCGCCGCCGAAGCTCATCCCGCCCATGCCACCCATCCCGCCGGCCATGCCACCCATGCCTTGCATGCCGTTCGGAGGCGCAGAAGGGGCAGGCTCGACCTGGATGTCGTCCTCGGTCAGTCCGGCGCGGCGCCGCGCTTCGCGAAGCTGTGCCAAGAGGCCCCGAATCTGTTCGTGGACTTCCTGGGTCTGGGAAACGATGAGTTCGTCCGTGCCGGGCGGACCGGGCGAGATCGCGCCCTGGCCGCCGCTCAGGTCCCAGCTCTTGGGTTGGACCGTCGACGTGAGCGTTTGGATGAGCGAGTCGAAGTCGGCCGAGGTGGTATCGCCCTCTGCATTGCGGTAATGCGTCAGCACGTCGCGAACCGGATAGACTGTCGTCGTCAGGAACTCTTCGCTCTCGGCCCTCGTCGGCGACGTGATCAGGAGCGCGTCGTTCTCGATGACGTACTTCAGCCCCATTTCGTCCAGGAGCAGCTTCAAGGCCGAGCGCAGCGAGACCCCCTTGAGGTTCTTGGTGACCAGCGTGTCCTCGTTGAGGCTCAGGCCCTCGAGCTCCTTCTTATCGAGCTGGATCTCGATGTGGTGATATTTCTTTAGGTGGTCGATCACGTCGTGGAGCGGCGCCTTGTTGAACAGAATCTGGGTGGGCGAGTCCAGGGCGGCGACGATCTTCTTCGCGGCCGGGGAGCGGTCGGCCAGTGAGATAGGGCCGCCCTTCACGCCGCGTCGCTTCACCACGCGGATGTCTTCCAGCAACCGTGCTACTTCCTCGTGGACTTCCTGCGTTTGCGAGAACACGAGGACGTCGGCGCCGTTGAACGAGCCTGGCGCAATCGAGCCCTGGCCGCCGTTCTGGTCCCAGCTCTTAGGTTGGACCGTTGACGTGAGCGTTTGGATAAGCGAGTCGTAATCGGCGTTCGCCTGGGTCTTCTCGCCCCCCTCTACAGGGTAGATAAGGTCGGCCACCGGGTAGACCTTCGTCGTCAGGAACTCCTCGCTCTCGGCCCTCGTCGGCGACGTGATCAGGAGCACGCCGTTCCTGATGACGTACTTCAGCCCCATTTCGTCCAGGAGCAGCTTCAAGGCCGAGCGAAGCGAGATCCCCTTGAGGTTCTTGGTGACCAGCGCGTCCTCGTTGATGTTCAGGCCATCGAGTTCCTTCTTGTCGAGCTGGATCTCGATCTTGTGGTAGTCTTTCAGGTACTCGATCACATCTTTCAACGGCGTATCGACGAACGCGATCTGCGTAGGCGACTTGAGGGCATCCTCGATCTTCTGTTCGGCCGGGCCGGCGGGCGACAGCCGGATGGGCGCCCACTTCGCCTTCTCGTCGGGCGGAAGTTCCGTCATGGTTGCCACGTCCGCTTGCCCGGCTTGACCCGGCGCGGCCGGGGCGCTGGTCGCCACCTCGACCGACGTTTCCCGCCGCGGTTCACCCCGCCGGCTGTAAGCGATGCTGCTGTTGATCTCTTGGGCAACTTCGTGCTTGGCCGCCGCAATAAGGCCGTAGAACGGATGGATGCCGCCGGTGAGCGCATAGAGTCCGCGCGCGAGCATGACCGCGCCGGCCTCCGTCTTTTGCACCTCGTCCGTCACGACGGTGCCCTGGGCGCGCACGACCTCGTACCCGCTGGGCAAGTGCAGGCGCCAGATCAGGCCGGCCAGCGGCACGTCGGTGGGCAACATGCCGCGCTCGCCCCGCACGAGGAGCTTGGGCGCGTACATTTTCACTTTGCCGGCCAGGGATACGCTTGCAACAGGCGCCTGATAACCCATCCGCAGCGTGCGGACTGTCTTGGAGGCGGCTCCGTCCGGCAACCCGATGAGCACGCTCTTGTCCTCGCGTTGGGGCTTGAGTCGCGTGCCGTCCAGTTCGGCGGACCACAGTTCCGATTCCGGCGGGAGTTGCACTTCCAGATAGTTTGCCTTCGTGCGCAACGAGAAACTCGCCCAGTTCTGGCTCTTGCCCTCGGCCGAGAGGATCGTGGTCAGTTCCGCGCGCTCGACCACGGCCGGCGGCACGGGGTAGCCCGGATGGCGTTTGATATCAATGGCCACCTTGGGTGGCTCGCCCACGAATCCGAATGCCCCGAGGAGCCGTCGGCCGGGCTGATAGTCGGTTTCGGCCAGTTCGCCCACGTCCGCGCGCCGGGTGGAGGTCTTCACCTGCACGTCCAATTCCTCGCCCCCCTCGACCGAGACGATGCCCGACTGATAGACCACCCCATCCGCCCGCACCACCGGCAGCGCGAAATCCTGAGTCGTCGTTTGTTCGGGCAAAGGCTGCTCGAACTCCACGACCAAGCGGACTTCTCCGGCCGAGGCCTCTTCCAGGAGCACGTTCCATCGGCGGAACTTGCCCGGCGGCCCTGCGTCGTCGGCCGGCTCGCTGCCGGCGTCCTTGACGCCCCAGCCCCGGATCGAGAGGGCCTCAGGCGTGGTGGCGGGCAACAACAGCGAGAGCCGCCGCGTGCGCGACTGCTCGACTTGGTAGGCGAGTTCGCAATGCGCGGCCAGCCCTTGGGCCTTCACTTGGAAACAGGAGAACGTGCGCGCGGTCAGTCGCGGCTCGGTACGCTCGACGAGGATCGTTGCCCCGTGCTCCGGCGTCTCATAGCGATAGGCCAGGTTCATCTCGGCCCCGACCAGGCCGTATTTCTCCTTTTCCGATTCGGCCAGCGGCACAAGCCGGTCGAGCGATTGAGGGCGGACCGTCAGGTCGTCGTGGGCCGCAACGCCGATACCCCCCTCGTCCCGCGACGCCCCGATCACGGCGAACCGCGGGAACTCGACGGGAAACTTGTTCGACTTCCACTTGGCCAGCCAGCCGGGCGGCGTGTAGACGGCATGGAAATAGGCGCGGTACTCCTTGCCGGCGGGAATGCCCGTGCCCAGATAGACGCGAATGCGGCCGGGCTTGCCCTCGCTCGCGTGCCGCTCGAAGGCCAGCGGCTTGTCCTCTGGTCCGGTCACGTTGACGACCGTCCAGCCCGGCGGAACGGACAGGTCGAAGGTAAACCGCTTTTCGACCTCCGGCATCATCGCCAGGCCGCCGCGGACCTGGCAGCCGTCGTCGCCCACCATGAGAAGCGTGTTGGCGGTAACGGCCATCTCGGGCGGCGGGGCGTCGAACCGGACGGCCAAGCGAAAATCGGCCTGCGGCGCGTAGTAGGCCGCGATCGCGCGCAGGGAGGGCCGGCCCGGCTCGGTCTCGGCGGCCGTCTCCGGCATGGCGCGACTGAGCACGGCGGTGTCGATGGGGATCAGGCCGTCGGCGGCCAGCAATTCGGCCTTGAGCCGCTCTTCGGCCAGCACGCCGACAATCGCCACTTGCCCGACCACGTCCAGAGGCTCAAGGCGCGGCATCTGCCACTGCCGCGCCCCGGTCCCCTCTCCCAATCCTGCCGCTGCGGCAGGCGGGAGAGGGGAGAAGGGCCCCGACTTGATCGCCGAGATGCCGATCACCACGGTTTCCGCGGTCTGTTCGCGCAGGCGCACATTGGCAATCCTGCGGCCCTCGATGGTCTCCACGTCCCAGCGTGCAAGAAGCGGCGTTTGGATGTCGGTGATCTCGAACCCTTCGGGCACGGCGAAGCGGAACCGGTCCACCGCGCGATGCAAGACCGCCAGCGAAACCGTGGCGTGCAGGCGCTCATAGGCCGAGGTGACTTCGTCCACCAGAACGCTGCGGGCCGCCACCGCCTGGTCGCGGCGCTGCAGGTGGCTGTTGAGCGACATCACCACCGTGGTGTCGCCCGGCCGGGGCAGAAGCTCGAACCGCGTGACGCCGGCGGCCTGGTCCATGGTCCGCGACGACACGTCGGCCCCGCTCTTGATCTCCACGTCGCCAGGCACGGCGAGCGTCAGCTTTGCGGCGGGCGGCCGGGGCAAGCGGAACTGAAGGACCTGCTGGGCGGCAGTGCTTTCCAGCGGCGCCGTCATGTCGAGCGTCAGGACATGCCGCCCTAGCCCCTCGACGAACAGGCTGAGCCGGCCGCCGGGGTCGCGGCCGATCGGGGCGTCGCGCCCGTCGAGCTTGGCCGAAAGCAGGCCCACGCCGGCCAGATCGAGCGGCACGGCATGAAGCCCTTTCTCCAGGACCTCGATTGCCAGGTTTCCGGTCATTTGCACGCGCTGGCGCTGGGCGGTGGCCGCATAATCGGCCGATAGAAGCACGGCCGCGCGGGGCACGCGAGTCTTCGGCGACTCTTGGGCCTTTTCGACCAAAGCGTCGTACGCCTCGCGCGACAGGAGCACCCGCTCCGGCTGGTTTTCCAACAGCACGTTCAGGTCGCCGAACGGCACGAAGATCTCTCGTGTTTTCTCCGGGGTGCGCGCCTGGCCGGTCTCGCCCGCCTCAAGCGCTGCGGCGAAGAGGGCAAGCATGACGAGACCGATGCCGGCCGCCGCGATTTGCGTCGAAACGAGAACGATTCTTGATGTGCAATTCCTACTCATGGCGCCCTCCTTCCTCTTCCGGCTTCGGCGCCTCGGGCGACGCTTGCCCTTGGGCGGGCGCGTCGCTCGGCGGTCCAGCCTCTTCCGTGGCTTCCAGGCCGCTGGCGATCGCCTCGACGCTTGGCATCACGGGACCCTGCCGGCTCGCGATCGGCCGGCGCGGCGCGGTCTCGACCGGGCGCATCCGGGCAAAGTACGCGACGGCCCAGATCACCAGCACGACGAACACCGCCGCGGCCAGCACGCTGTTGAACAACTGCAAGAAGAAGGTCGGGCAGAAGACCGAGGCCAGCACCAGGGCCACGAGCATTGCGCCAACGGCCAGCGCGCGGCGCCCGAGGCCGGCGCGCCAGAGCAGCAGCCCGCCAAGCACGACCAGCGAGAATACCCCGATATTGAGCAGGCGCTCGTCCATTGTGCGCATCGTCATAGCGCCGGTGGCCGCGGGTCGTAGCGTCGAATAGAGGAAGAGTCGGCCGTCGGTATGGAAATCGGGAGTCGTGCCGGGCGACTTCACGCCCTCGCGGACCCAATCCACGAGGTACCTGTCGTCCAGCTTCTCGCCGTCGGCTTTTGCGGGGGCCCACTTGAGCGACGGATTCATCCACCAGCGGAACTCCTCGGTCCACGGCCCCGAAACCCCCAGCAGAACGCGCGTTTCGGGCACGTAGGCCGAGAGGTAGACCTTCTGCATGGCGATGTCCTCCGAGAAGACCGGTAATTCCAGCGATTGGCCCTGGACATCGAGCGTGTAGCGAAGCTCCAAGAGGAACGGCTCCTCGGCGTTGGCTCCTGCCAACGGAACAGAATATTGCCCCGGCTGCTCCTGTCCCAGGGTCACCGCGCGGCCATTGATTCTTGCCGGCTCGTTGTCGAACTTGCACTCGGTCGGCAGGCTGATCGGGAGGCGCTGCTGGGCACTGCGGACCTGGAAGAGGCCCTGAACGGCGATGCCGCCGGCCGGGGTAACCACTTGACGGACCACGGCCCGGTCGATGCTCGTCCATTTCACGTCTTGAAGCTTGTAGCGGGTAATGGCGACCGGCAGGGTCCAATCTTCCTGGTGGAACTCGAAGGCCGCGGCGGCATTGGCGATGCGTTGGGCCACGTCGTGCTGCGGATCAATGCGGCGAAGGCCCGTCATCTCGTCCGTCTCGGCCACGTCGAGCGTCTCCGCCTTGGTCAGGACGATTTGACCCCAGGCAAGGTCCGTCCCCTTCGGCGCCAGCGGCAGCAGAATGAACTTGATGCTCCGGCCGATGTCAAGTTCGTCGAGCTTCTTCTCCCATTCCAACTCGATCTTGACGTCGCCCTTGAACTCCGATTCGCCGCTTACGCTCCAGGCCGCGCAGCCCTTGGCCAGGCCCGGGGGTGGCGGGTCGATCGTCTTCTCACGCAAGCCCCGGGTCGTAATCCGCGCCGTCTTGGCCACGTCGGCCGGCAGGTCGATGCGGAGCGACTTCACCCCGCTGTATTGGACGTTGCAGGCAAGGGTGGCTTGGCACTTGGCCACGCGCTCCTCGATCCGCGCCACGAGCAATTGGTACACCGTCACCAGGGGCTTGCGCCGCTGGGCCGACAGGCTCAGCGAGATCGGCTCCTGGGCGAACGCGAAGCAGAGGACCGGCTGGGCCTCGGATCTGCGCGGCTCGCGCGTCGGCCGCAGACCTTCGATCGCCTCCTTGAAGGAAATGCTCTGCAATCCTTCCTGCGCGGGCGCGCTGGTGAGGAGGTTTTCCGGGGCGTAGATCACGAGCCGGCCCGTTGCCCTTTCGACCGAGTCGGGCGCGACCCGCGGCACGGGCAGAGGGATGTCGGCCGCCTTCCCGGCCGAGAGCAAGCCCGGCTCGTGAAGCTCCTTCTGCAACTGGACTCCCAGGGCCACGCGGCCGGTTGCCTTGTGGGTCAAGTTCACCACGAGGCGCGTCTTCTTATCGCCCTCCAGATGGTACGACTCGATTTCGACGGGGACCGCCTTGTTCGCGGAGTCGGGCGCGGGCGGCTCGGCTATGGGCGGCGATCCTGTCGGCGGCGGGATGGAGGCCGCCGGCATGTTGGGAGCGCTCGGCGTATCGGCCGCCGGCTTGGCGGGCGGTGCGCCGAAAGGATCGTTGTCGGCCGCCGGCTTGGCGGGCGTATCGCTGAAAGGGTTGTCGTCGGCCGCCGCTTTTCGCTTGGCCGGCTTTCGCGGTGACACCGGCACGACCTCCGGAGCGATTTGGAAAAACCCTCCGCCCATGCCGCCCATCCCGCCGCCCATGCCGCCGCCGCCCGTACCGCCCATCGGCGCGCCCGCCGGAGCCGCAACCGCCAGACTGACCTCGCGCCCGCGCACCTGGCGGACGTCAAAGCCCGCGGGCACGTCGAGTTCCAGCTTGAAAACGCCGGCCCGCTCGACGTTGTAGACCACGGTTAGATCCATGGTCAAGCGCTGAGGCTCCAAGTACGCCTCGACGAGCGAATCGGCGGTTACGCGGGCCAGGACCTCCTCGATCGCGAATTCCAACTCGAAGGGCACGGCGGCATAGCGGTAGGCGAAGGCCCATTTTCCCGCGGCCAGCGAGCCGGGCAGTTCGGCCGCATCGACCTGAAGCAACCCCGTCGATTGCCTGGCCTCGGCGCGCAATGCCGGCGCTACCTGGACCACGACCGCACCCTGCTGCCGGCCCACGCCCAAAGCCCTGACCATAGGAGCCCTAAGCGAGTCTTGCTGCTTCTCAGCCGAGTATTTCTCCAATTCAACCGTGACCTGCTGGGAGGTCTTGGCCGGCTCGAAGAGTTGGGCGGTGATTTTTTGCACGGCGGCCCCCGCGGGCATCGGCTCGACCGACCACTGCCGCACGTTGGCGTCGAACACGTTGACCACCTTGTAGTCCGCCGGGACCTCGATGGCCAGTTGGCCCAATTCCGCGCGGCTGATCGTGTAGGCAAGGTTGGCGCGGCAGCGCGTGACGCCTTCGTTGAGCCATATCTGCTGCTCGACCTGCACGCTGGCCAGCGCGGCCAGTCCGGTGGCCCCTTCGGCCTTGGGCGTCCACTCGATGCGGACCGTAGAGGCCGCGCCCACGAAGGCCAGGACCACGGTCTCGTCCGGCTTGCGGGTTTCCGCTTTCTTGGGCTCGGCCTCCTTGCCTTTGGGCGCGGCCGGTGTCGTCTCCGGGGGCAGTTCGTCGGTGGCGGCGAGGAACGGCTGGATGTTGATCTTCACGCCCTGCTGGGGGATCCGCACGCGCCAGCGGCTGACCGATGCCTGCGGGGCCTGGAAAGCGACGCTGTTTTGACCCGGCATCCGGCTAATCGCCTTAGCGTATTCCAGGGAGAGATCGATCTGCTCAGGCTGTTTTCCTTTCTTTTCCACCAACAATTTGTAGTCCTCGCCGGGGCCGCCGACGATGCGGGCCGGCTCGCCACCCAGGGTGGCGCTGGTAATGGCCGCGTCGGAAAGCCGCAAGGAAACCTCGTGCCAGCCCTCGGCCAACAAGTCGATCTTGATCGCGGCCTTCACGCGGACCACATCCTTGGCAACCGTGGCCTCGTTCTCGATGTCGGTGATCAAGGCGCCGACCGGCGGCCGCGGCTCGGCGGCGGGCCGGCTCTCGTCCCGGGCCGCACGCCACAATTCGTCGAACTTTTCATAAGGAAGGAACACGCCGCGGCCATACTTCTCGAACACCTGCCGCAACTTCTCGTAGGGAATGTAGATGTTCTGTTCGTACAGGGTGCCCGGCTTCTCAGGCTTTGCAGCCGAACCGGCAGGTTGATCGGCCTTCGACAAGTCGTCGGCAGCCTTGGCTGGAAGGATGATCGCGACGCCAGCCAACGTCATTGCCCACACCAGCAGACGAAGTTCGCGAGCCATAGGAAACCCTCCTCGTGCGGCTAGAAGAAGCCTCTGTTCCAAAGCCAATCTCCACCCCAACTGGATGCTTGCCGGCGCGCCCCAAAGCGCGCAGGGTGGAGCTTCTCCTCATCCATCATAATCTAACGCGATTCAGATGCAAAGGATCGCCACAATACTACAGTCCTGCCTGAAATAAAGAAGTCTCAGCACGATAAACGCAAGCGAGTTCAGAGTCGGAATCCCAAACGCAAGAGAACCGCCAAGGCTAAGGGGATGTGTCTTCTTAAGATGCGTCGAGAAACTATCCCTATTCCGGGACGTCTCGGAAGACCACCGTTAAATCGGAGTTCAGGCTGAGTCGAGTCTCCCACTCGCAGTAGACGCGGCACCCTCGTACTCCTTGATCCGAGGCACGTCGGTTTGACACCCCTCCGTGGTTATTGGCTGCCCGAAACCTGCGTCGGTGGCGCATCACTCCGCCGCACCCACAGTATGGGTGGAAGACAATTTCGGTGGGGGCGACCGACGCGCCTTGGCAGCTCACGTTTGGATACCTCGGACGATGTGACCGAAGCGTCCGGCTGTATGGGATCAAACCGCGCTGCCACCAGTTCGTCGTCTCATCGAGACCGTTCCGTCGGGATTCTCGACGACGTCAAAGCCGACCATCTTGCTCCTCAGCCACGCGACATGCTCCTCCTTGCTCATCGGCGGGTGCGGATCTTCCGCCGGCGCGGCGGCGATGAGTGCGCCGGACGGAACTTCAGATCGGGCGCAGAAGCCAGCGAGACTCCCCCAACCATCTCTGTCCTCATAACGGAACTTGACATAGGGTCGGGCGCCGTCGCCGGGTCCAAAAGGCGTTTCGAGGTACTCCCGCTCCTTGGAGTGCAATTCTCGCGCGCTGCCGTCTTCATTGATGTATACGTACGGGTAGGGCACCAGCGAAACGTCCCCGGGCGAGACGAGTGCATGCGCGGATGGGTTCGTCATAATGAACTCCTGGTCGCGCCAACTTGATACGCCGGTCGTGTTGGTTCTCTCGTGGCGCCCGCTCAGAAGGGAAAGAGATGCCGTAACAAACATCAGTGTAGTCGGTGCCTGACCCTAGGGCAAGGGGCCAAAACCACTTGACGATTTCCGCGACCGCATCATTGCCCGGGTTCCCATCGTGCGAAGCGGGCCGCTCAGTACACTTGCCGGTTTCGTCGGCGAGACGGGCGTTTGCGCGCATCGGGCTGATACGCCTCCTGCGATTGTGCATCCGGCCTAGCGCGCGTCGGTGGCGCATACCGACGCAGGTTAGCTACTTTCGATTGGAGACAGAGGTGCGACAATCCGAC
>JBEKCP010000055.1:0-16345 GCA_050014815.1 Thermoguttaceae bacterium
CCGCTGAGTTCTCCCGGCCCGGACGCACGGCGGGCCATCCTTCGCGAATGGTGCAGTCTCCGGCAACTCGATCTGGCCGAGCCGATCCTGGATCGCTTGGCCCACGGGCTCTCCGGCACGGTCCCGGAACTGCTCGGGGCGATGATGCAGTTGGAGGTGCCGGCCCGCGATGAAGCCCGCCCCATCGACGGCGAGGCCGTTCGGCGGTTCCTTGCCAAGCGGGAGGAGGCCGACCGGCCGCAGATCGGCGACATTGCCGCGGCGACCGCCCGGTACTTCTCGCTCCGGCTCTCCGACCTCCGCGGCCAGGTCCGCCGCCGGCCGGTGGTCGTTGCCCGCCACGTTGCCATGCTCCTCGCCCGCCGACTGACCAAGGCAAGCCTTCAGCGGATCGGGGAATACTTCGGCCGGCGGGACCACACGACGGTCATGCACGGGTGCCGGAAGGCCGGGGAGTTGCTCCAGTCCGACCCGGCAATCCGTCAGGCCGTGGACCACTTGTGCCGCAGCATTGGGCCGCGGCCCCGCGGGAGTCATAGTGCAAAACGCGTTGACAAGAAGTAGATTCGACGTTGGGCCTTCCCCGGCGATCGACAGTCGTTGGATCGCCCGCCGGATAGCCCCAGGTTACCAAGTCCGCACCAACCCCCGACCGACGATTCGCCGACAGGTTCTACTCCCGGAAAACCCAAAAAAACACCGGTCCTAACCCCATGACGCCATGGCGGTTGGAGCAATCGTCCGGGCAGTGACGAACATCGCCCGGCGGAGTACAATTACTGCTGTTTCTTAGAAAGAAGAAAAGAGGAAGACAGACCCATGAAGATCACTTGTGAGCGCGAGAAACTCCTGCACGCCTTCCAGACGGCGGCGGCCGTGGCCCCAACCCGGAGCCCCAAACCCATCCTCCAGAACGTCAAGCTGGAGGTCGCCGGCGATGGCGCCATCCTGATGGGAACCGATCTGGAGGTGGGCGTCCGCATGGACGTGCAGGGCATTACGGTCGAGGCCCCCGGGATGGTTGTGCTGCCCATCTCCCGATTCCTCTCCATCCTCCGCGAGTCGAGCGACGAGAAGCTCGATATCGAGAGCGACGGGCGGAAGATCGTGGTCCGCGGCGCGAGGAGCCAGTTTCAACTGCCTTCGGAGAACCCGGCCGATTTCCCCGCCGTCCCGTCGTTCGACGAGAAGAACTACCACGAGATGCCCGCCCGGTTCTTCCGCGAGATCATCCGCCGGACGGTGTTCGCCACCGATAACGAGAGCAGCCGATACGCCCTGGGCGGCGTGCTCCTGGAACTTTCGGCCGACCGGATCACCGGCGTGGCCACCGACGGCCGCCGCCTGGCGAAGCAAGAGGGGCCCGTCCAATCGGTCGGCGAGCACGCCGCACGCTCCGGACCCGAAGAACGGACCACCATCGTCCCGAGCCGGGCCATGCAACTCCTGGATCGGGCACTCTCGGACAGCGAAGAGACCCTCCAGTTGGCCGCCCGCGAAAACGACGTGATCGTTCGCAGCGGTCCCTTGTGCATGTACTCGCGGCTGGTCGAAGGCCGGTTCCCCAAGTGGCGAGACGTATTCCCCCGCCGCGAGAACACCCTCCAGGTGCAGCTTACGGTGGGGCCGTTCTGGGCCGCCGTCCGCCAGGCCGCAATCGTCACCAGCGAGGAGCGCCGCGGCGTCGATTTCACCTTCGGCGAAGGCAAGGTCGTGCTGGTGGCCCGCGGGGCCGAGTACGGCGAGTCCCGCGTCGAGCTGCCCATCGCCTACGACGGGGCCGCGGTGGGCATCACGCTCGACCCCCGCTACCTGAACGACTTCCTCCGCGTGCTGGACCCGGAGCAGACCGTGACCATGGAACTCCGCGACGCCGAGAGCGCGGCCGTCTGCTCGACCGAGGACGGCTACGCCTACGTCATCATGCCGCTGGCCCGCGACCAGAGGGCGTGAGGACATTTTGGATTTTGGATTTCAGATTTTGGATTGCGCGGGCTCTAACAGAACTCCCCTCTCCTTCCGGGAGAGGGGCAGGGGGTGAGGGAGCTTGGCCCGGAAATCCGAAAGTTATTCTTGGACGGGCGGTAAGCCCGGAATCACAAATCCAAAATCCAAAATCCAAAATCGTATGAACCGCGGCCCGGAACGGATTGCGAACGTGCTGTCGGAGCTCATGGCCCGGCGGGGCTTTGCCCGGCTGCAGGCCGGCGCCGCCTACGAAGCGGCGTGGTTGGAGGCGGCCGGGCCCGTGGCGGCCAAGTACAGCCGCGTCGGCCAACTCCGCCGCGGAACGCTCGAAGTCGTCGTTGCCAACTCGACCCTCATCCAGGAGCTAACCTTCCAGAAAGCCGGCCTGCTCAAGACGCTTGTACGCCTCCTGCCCGACCAAGGAATCAAGGGCCTCCGTTTTCGGCTGGGAGCGATAGAATGACACGGTTCCCCTCTCCCTCCGGGAGAGGGGCAGGGGGTGAGGGCCGTGTGTGGCAAAACCCCTGTAAACTCAGGCGCGCCGCCTGCGGGTGCATGCCGTGTTTGCGCATGATTGAAGGGGCGGGGGGGCGAATCGTCCGACGAACCGCCGCGGAGCGGCGTAACTCGAATAGCCGGAGGTGGAGCGGAGCGAAACCCCCGGTCGCGAGCAGAAACCATTAAGAGCCGCGTAGCGGCGCCACGATCGCGCATCGGGCGCTTGTGATGCCGCTACGCGGCATGGGCCGCATGATCTTGATTCCGGGGGTTCCGCTGCGCTCCACCCCCGGCTATTCATGTCTTGCCGCTCCGCGGCACCGGTATTGCTGGTACCGGCTCAATAACGGGAATGCGCCGCGCGTTGCGGCTTGCTCGCGGGCCGGGATCGGATACACTCGAAGCCTTGGCTCTCCTATCAGGACCAGGTCGCACTGCTGGCTGCCCGGGGCTCGGTTGCCGCCGATCCGGCAACCGCGCAGGCATTCCTCTCGCACGTTACCTACGATCGGTTCAGGGGTACCCGGCGCGTCGGTGTGTCGCCCCGAAGCGTGCAACCGCACGCTTCGAGCTTCCTTCGGTGGGCGCGACCAAGACTTGGCGACGGACCAACTCGCCGGCCCGACGAGCGCTACGCAGAAGCGCTCTATCACGCGGAGAACAGCGTGACAAACGAACAACCTGCGGTTACACTTCGAGTTACGACATCGACTGCCCGCGCGTCGGACCACACAACTACAGCCTGCGGTTGACAGGCGGAAACTTCCTATAATCAACTTCTACAAGAGCAAGGAACCCACAAGATGCCATCGCGACTTGGCAGGACTATCATCATGCTGACACTCGTCGCCTCTGGAAGCTCTGTTCCGGCAGGCGATACCGCGTCCAGCGGGAAGTACGCCTTTGACGGGAAGATCTCTCAGGCCGTCCTTGAAAGGTACCTGGCCCGTTCCATCAACATGAACGGCCTGGCGGACAGTGATCAGCTCGACGAGGATCTGCGCATGTTGAAGAACATCGGCGCGAAGTACATCGGTCGCGCCGCTCTCATCTGGTGGTCGGACAAGACGCGGGTTGACATCGAGAAGCACTTTGCGGCCGCGCGCCGCCTCGCGGCAAGAATTCACGAGGATGCCCCGGAAGTTCTTCTTGAAGCCGGTGTTATGGAGACGGTCGGCCCTGGCGTCGACGAGATTCCGATTCCTGAGTGGACGCTCCGCGAGTTTTCGCTGCTCGCCGAGCAACGCCACTTCGATCACCGCAAGATGCGGTACGACGACCATTGGCGTGGACACGGGCACGGAACGATCCCGCCGGATTTCAGCCAACTGGAGACACGATTGTGGTTCTGCTACTGCTGCCGAAGATACATCGACATCGGTTACGAAAGCATTCACCTGGGCATGGTCGGACACATGGACCGCAAGGACCCTGGTCACAAGCACTGGTTCGATCTGCTGGGCCGACTTCGCGCCTACGCCAAGGAACACGCGCGACGGCACATGGTCTTGTTCAACTCTCAGGTTCCCTACGGAGTTGTCGAGGGTGGAAGACTGCTCTTGGACCATCACCAGATGCAACTCCGGCCGGCTGATGTTAAAGAGCGGCCGGAGGAATGCGTGCTTCAGGTCGGCTACGGAGATACGATCTGGCGGCGCAGCCGCGGCGGCGTCACGCCCAGCGGCTGGACGTGCGATCACCTGCCGTACTACGCGCAATTCGACAACGGCTATTCCACCGGCAGGTCGGGCCAGTCGATCGGCTTCCCCTATGCGTGGGGCTCGTGCGAGATAGACTGGTTCGCGCGCCAGTCCGAGGAGGACCGCAACCGGTGGATGCGCTACGCTCACAATTGGATACGGAAGAACGACCCAGCGGGGTTCCTTCAGATGCCCGGTCGCGTGCACCTCGCCGAACCCTGCAAGGTAGCCGGCGGAACAACTCTCATGTATCGGGCCAACACGCGCGGCGCCGCCTGTCCGATGGGCTTCAGTCAGGAAGCAACCATCAAGGCCATCTGGGAGGAACAATAGCATCCTTCGCAGCCAACGCCGCGGTTCTCGGTCGCCTCGGTCACATCGTCCGGGGTCCAAACGCGAGTTGCCAAGGCGCGGCGGTCGCCCCCACCGACGCAGCCAAGGAAAGGTGGCCAACCTGCTGCGGCCACATCGACCGACCTGGGTTAAGTACACTCCTGCAACAGCGCGCCAACCACCGCCAAGCCCTCGCCGCGAAAAGCCCGCGGAATGTTCTTGAAGCTCCACCAAGCCGTACCGCTATCTCGGTCCGCGAGTCTTTCCGTAACAAGAAGAAACATTCGCAGGCCATGCCCCACGGGGCAACCGGCCGCCTTGTTTGCGCAGGACGGCTAGCGTTTGCCGCGTGTCGCGCCCGAGTCGCCACATTCTCACTTGAAAACAGGCCGCCGCACTTGATACGCTGGTCCTCAAAAGGGTCTGAAAAGTGCGAACTGTGTGAAAATCGAGAGGGCGAGAAGGGGGAAAAGGATCGGGAAAGTGCCCCGCTCCCCGGTTCATCCCAGCCGACCGAAACGACCCATCCTGTAAATGCTTCTTGCCCCCCATAGGTAGAAATCGACTTACGTTCGCTGCTACCCGACACAACCAACACAGCGGTAACACCTTGTGGCCTGGGCCAATTGACTGAACCAAAACACCGCATCAAAAGACTGTTTCACTTCGTCGGCCCGGCTTACGCGTGCAATTCCCGGGATTTGGCCATGCCGACCATGGTCCTCCGGCCCTGACAACCCCACCGGGAAACGGTAAAATCTAGCGAGGCGGGAGGCGTGGACGACCAGCGCCGGACAATGCCCTCACCCTACCCTCTCCCGGAGGGAGAGGGGACCTTGATTTAACCCTCTCCCGGAGGGAGAGGGGACTGAGTTTGAGATCGCCCCTCCCTGCGACGGACTACGGACAACGGACTACTGACAGGGGACCCCATGCCTACCGATCCTGCCGCGACCCCGAACCCTCCCGACCCCGCCCAAAAACCGCCGGAGCCGGTCTCCGCCGACCTGAGCGGCTACCAGTTGGCCCAGGACTCCAAGGGCGAGTCCGAATACGGGGCGGGCCAGCTCAAATATCTCAGCGACCTGGAGCACGTCCGCGAGCGGCCCAGCATGTACATCGCCGACACGGCGGTCCGCGGCCTGCACCACCTGGTCTACGAGGTCGTCGACAACTCGATCGACGAGGTCATGGCCGGCTTCGCCACCGAGATCGTCGTGACGATCAACAACGACGGCTCGGTCACCGTCGAGGACAACGGCCGGGGCATCCCCGTCGAGAACCATCCCGACCTGGGCTTCTCGACCCTCCAGGGCGTGATGACCGTGCTGAAGTTCGGCGGCAAGTTCGACAAGGGCGCCTACAGCACCTCCAGCGGCCTGCACGGGGTGGGCGTCACCGTGGTCAACTGCCTCTCCGAATGGTGCGAGGTGGAGGTCCGCCGCCACGGGCACGTCTACCAGCAGGAATACGAGCGGGGCGTCCCGGCGGCCGACGTCCGCCGCATCGGACGGAGCGACCGCCGCGGCACCAAGACCACGTTCAAGCCCGACCCGCAAATCTTCCCCGTCACCGCGTTCCAGTACGGCATCCTTTACCGCCGCCTCCAGGAGCTGGCCTTCCTCAACCGCGGCGCGAAGATCGTCTTCAAGGACCACCGGAGCGGCGAGGGCGAGAGTTTCCACTACGAGCGCGGCATCGTCGAGTTCGTCGAGTTCCTCAACCGCGCCAGCGAGGCCGCGCACGAGGACGTCGTCTACATCGCCGGCCGATACCAGGGCGTCGAGGTCGAGGTGGCCATGCAGTATTCGTCCGAGTTCACCGAGAACGTCCACACCTACGTCAACAACATCTGCACGATCGAAGGGGGGACGCACCTCTCCGGCTTCCGCGCCGCCTTGACCCGCACCATCAACAACTACGGCAAGAAGGAGAACATTTACAAGGACCTCGTGCCCACCGGCGAGGACTGCCGCGAGGGGCTCACGGCCGTCATCTCGCTGCGGGTGGCCGAGCCGCAGTTCGAGGGGCAAACGAAGACCAAGCTGGGCAACAGCGAGATCGAGGGCATCGTCAATTCGGCGGTGGGCGACTACCTTGCCCGGTACTTCGAGGAGAACCCCAAGACGGCCCGCGTGATCGCCCAGAAGGGCCTGCTGGCCGCCGAGGCCCGCGAGAGCGCCCGCAAGGCCCGCCAGTTGGTCCGCGAGCGCAAGGGGGCCCTCTCCGGCGGCGGACTGCCCGGCAAGCTCCGCGACTGCACCAGCCGCGAGGTCGACCGCTGCGAGCTCTACCTCGTCGAGGGCGACTCCGCCGGCGGAAGCGCCGAGGGCGGCCGCCTCCGCCAGTACCAGGCCATCCTCCCGCTGCGCGGCAAGATCATCAACGCCTATAAATCCCGCGACGACAAGGTCCTGGCGAACGAGGAGGTCCGCAGCATCATCTCCGCCGTCGGGAGCGGCATCGGCGAGGAGATCGACCTCTCCAAGCGGCGCTACGGCAAGATCGTCATCATGACCGACGCCGACGTTGACGGCTCCCACATACGGACGCTGCTGTTGACGTTCTTCTACCGCCAGATGTACGACCTGGTGAAGGGCGGGCACGTCTACGTCGCCCAGCCGCCCCTGTTCCGCGTCCGGCACAAGAAGCACGTCTACTACGTCCAGACCGAGGAGGAAATGAAGGCCCAACTCCTGGAGGCCGGCCTGAAAGACGCCGTCTTCGAGCCGGGCGAGGGCCGCACGATCAAGGGCGCCGAGATGGAGCGGCTCTGCCGCAGCCTGGCGGCGCTGGAGGAATCGCTCGTGGCCCTGGAGCGCCGCGGCGTGAGTCTCCGCGCCCACGCCGTCCGCCAGGACCCCGCCAGCGGACGCCTGCCCGTCTACCACGTCTTCGTCGGCCACCAGGAGCACTGGTTCACCACCCGCGAGGCCCTGGACGCCTTCCTCGCCCAGCAGGAGCAGGAGGTCGGCGAGGAGCTGAAGCTGGCCGACGAGCAGGGGGAGGGCAACAGCGGCGGCGAGCCCGAGGAGGCCGAGCCGGAGGCCCAAGTCGAGGCCGAGAGCAAGGGCCCGAAAGTCCACATCGTCGAGTTCCACGAAGTCCGCTCGATCAACAGCCAGTTGGCGGAGCTCCGCAAGATGGGCTTCGAGATCCAGAGCCTGATCCCGCAGGAGCGGACCGGGCTGGAGGAGCCGCGCTATCAGCTCCGCCGCGGCGACCTGGCGGCCGGCCTGGACGATCTCCGCGGCCTGCTGGCCGCCATCCGCTCCGCCGGCGAGAAGGGCCTTCAGATTACCCGCTTCAAGGGTCTGGGCGAAATGAACGCCGAGGAGCTTCGCGACACTACGCTCGATCCGGCCAACCGCACGCTCCTGAAGGTGACGATGGAGGACGCCGGGGCGGCCGACGACATGTTCCGCATTCTGATGGGCGACAAGGTCGAGCCCCGCCGCGAGTTCATCGAGAAACACGCCCTGGAGGTGCGGAATCTGGACGTGTAACATATGATTTCTCTAATCGAAGCAAAATGTTTTCGGTGCCTGCGTTACATTCGGCAACCGTTGGGACCTTTCCACGTGCTTGTCGGCCCCAACGCCAGCGGGAAGACCACATTCCTGGATGTCGTATCGTTTCTCAGCGATCTGGTTTCCGAAGGGCTTGATTACGCGATAGGAGAGCGAACCCAGGATGCTCGCGATCTCGTTTGGGGACGGACAGGCTGGGGGTTTGAGCTGGCAATCGAAGCCAGGATTCCCGAAGAGCGCCGACGGCTGCTCGACGTACCCGACTACGATGCCGTGCGATACGAGATCTCCATTGGGATTGACGCCCAGACATCGGAAGTCGTAATCGCAGCGGAAAAGGGTTGGCTCAAGGTTTCCGAGGCCGCGGCGCAACAGCAGCAGAAGACGATGTTTCCGTTGCCGGGAGAGCCGCCCGACACCATTATGACTACACAACGACAGGCGAAAAGCCGCGGCCTATTCAGCAAGTCGGCGGGCGGTAATGACAATTATTACGCCGAGGCGCATCCCAGGCAGGGGCTTTGGGCGCCCGCCTTCAAGCTTGGCCCGCGAAAATCGACGCTCGCCAATCTGCCCGAAGACGAGGAAAACTTCCCGGTGAGTAGTTGGTTCAAGCAGCTTCTAGGCAAGGGTGTCGAGCGGATCGTGCTCAACAGCCTGCTGATTCGCAAAGCGAGCCCTCCCGGCCAGCCGCGCGGTTTCAAGCCGGACGGATCCAACCTTCCCTGGGTGGTTGGAGGGCTTTTAGAAGCCAATCCGGCGCGGGTCAACGAGTGGGTCGAGCATCTGCGGACTGCGCTGCCGGACCTAGAGGGCATCCGGACCATTGTACGGGATGACGACCGGCATCGTTACTTGGTGCTCGCGTATCGCGGCGGTCTGGAGGTGCCCTCGTGGATGGCGTCGGACGGCACTCTGCGATTGCTTGCCCTGACCTTACCGGCCTACCTGGAAGACTTTCATGGGGTCTATCTCATTGAGGAACCCGAGAACGGCATTCATCCGCGGGCGGTGGAAGCAATGTATCAGTCCCTCTCTTCGGTGTACGACGCCCAAATCCTCATGGCGACACACTCGCCGGTAATCCTGAGCGTTGTGGAGCCCGAAAACGTGCTCTGCTTCGCCAAGACTCGGGATGGAGCCACGGATATTGTTCCCGGCAACGAGCACCCCAAGCTGCGGGACTGGCACCACGAGGAGAATTTTGGCGTACTATTTGCTGCGGGGGTCCTGGGATGACGGCCCGGACGATGATGAAAGACCTCGTCGTCCTCGTCGCTGACGGACAGATGGAATTCACGGTCCGAGGCCTGCTCACGCGAGGGCCGTCACTCCAGTTTCGCGACATCAGTTTCGACATCTGGGTTCACCCGGCCAAAGACCCCGGCTGTCTGCTCCGCGGGCACGAATTGCTCCGATCCTTCACTCGGCAATACGCTCATGCCATGGTAATGCACGACCGCGAGGGTTGCGGCCGCGATGACTACTCACGTGAGGCATTGGAGTCGGAGATCGAATCGAATCTGGCCCGCTCGGGCTGGCATGATCGTGCTGCCGCCATCGTGATAGATCCGGAACTTGAGGTCTGGGTTTGGAGCGACTCACCCGAGGTCGTGGGTATCTTGGGTTGGACCGGCCGCCAGCCGACTTTGGCGCAGTGGCTCGATCAGCAGGGCCACTGCGCCCCGGGTCAGAGCAAGCCGCAGAAGCCTAAGAAGGCGGTCGATGACGCCTTGCGGTCGTCGGGAAAGCGTCGTTCGTCGTCCATCTTCCGTCAGCTCGCCGAGCGCGTTAGCGTCCATCGCTGCACTGATCCGGCGTTCTGGAAATTCAAGGCGTTGCTGCAGCAGTGGTTTTCCAAGAGTCCCGAGACAACAGAGGAACGCTGATGGCCGCTAATCTTCGCTGATTCTTTCCATAAGCGTCAATCAGGGAGGATTAGCGTTCCCCAAGTCTTGAAAACGGGCCACGCAATACGGTAGGATACTCGCCGGAGGGCCGGTTCCCGGCTCGGGACCCCGGCAACTACCACGCGGCTCTTTGACAAGCTGCTTCTCGACGGACGTTGCGCCGCGGCGTAACCGTCTACGGCCTGGAAAACAGCAGGCACGGGGCACCATGCTTGCACGGCCGGCGTGCCGTCCGCCCCCAAAGGCGCACATGGCGGACGGCACACCGACCATGGGTACATGGTGCCCGGTGCCTGCTACTTTGGGCGACTCGCAGCCGGGTTCCGAAAGGGGGGAGGCGCAACTCGGTTTTGGAAAATCGCCAATATGCTGACCAACTACCGGCAAGGGCCCAGCCCAGCCGAACTTCGGAAATCGGCGATTCTGCTGACCAACACAACATCCGACGTCCGCAGATCGTCGCTGCGATGCATCGGCTCGTGGCAGCAGGGCAAGCCGATCCTTGCCGGCCCGGTGCCATACACGAAAAGTTCCTTCTCGGTTAGCCCTTGATGATCTCTTCGTTGGGGACGATGCCGTGCTTGGGGCACCACTTGCGGTACTCGATCCGCTCGCCACAGGTGGCGTGCAACTGTTTGAGCGGCGAATCGGGCGTGACCACGGCCGCGTAGGCCTTGACGGGAATAGTCAGGTGCGCAACCCGCAGTTGGCCGGTCCAACTAGCCCGGCTGGCCGGCGGGGCGGTCGTGTAGACGGGCCGCCCGGGGACGGAAGTCAAGGTGACAGACACGAGGGTTCTCCTTGAGAGGCGTGTTCTTGCGCGAACGGGAGCGTCAAACAGGCTCAGGCATCAACCGCCTGGAGTTGTTTGAGCGAGGCCAGCGTGTTCCGCAATGCGCGGCCGCGGCGCTGGTTCTCCTTGATCGCCTGGATCAAGGCCGTGGTCTTGGTCAGGGCATCGCGGAGCGCGCCCCGCAATTCCTCGCATCCGTCCGTCGGTCCAGAATCGGCAGCGCGAAGCCACGGAGCGCCAGATGGCCGTCCTGGCCGTGATGGAATCCACCGCGCAAAACACGGCGTCGCCGATTTCCATGCGCGGGCGATAGCGGTCTTCGACCGTTTCCACTTCGATCGTGGGATCGATCTGGGCGATGGCCGCGGCCGTGGCCAGCACCTTGGAACGTCCCACGTCGGCGGCCAGATAGCCCTGCGTGGTAACGTTCGTCCAATCGACCGCATCGAAATCCACGAGTTGCAAACGCGGCGTGCCGATGGCGGCAAGCTGTAAAGCGGTCTGCCGGCCGATGGCGCCGACGCCGAGCACCGTGGCGGTGGTCGTCTGCAACCGGTCCTGCGGCACCAGGTCCTGCTGCCGATCAAAACGAGTGCTGCTGGCCGACATGGCTTGCCTCCCTGAACCCGGAAACTAGCTCATCCTCGTCGACGAGATCCTGGGGCCAATCGCCAAACCATCCCTCGTCGTCCCAGATGTCCCGCCGCAGCTCCGCGGTGGCCTGCTCCAGCACACTCGGCTTGCTCGGGATGATGGGAGCGGCCGGCTGCACGTTGGCCAGGTACTCCTGCTGCCAAACCTCGTGCTGGCTACCGGCGAACGGCCGCGTATAATCCACGCGCACGGGGATTTCGACTTCGCCGCCAGGGCCGACGTGGAACCGCAGTCGGGCCGAGATCCGCCCGCCGTGCGCGAGAATGAACATGAGTGCCCACTCGGTTCGCCGAAATGTTCGCCAGAACGTCTCCTCGTCCGTGAGGCTTGGCTCGGCCGAGTTGCCCGGATGGGTGTGCAGCCAGATCCGCGCGCAAGATGAAAGTGCGATCCCAGCGTCCACCTGCCGGTCGAAGAAGTCGGCCACCGATTGGTCGTCGAATGCGACCGAGGCAGTGGTGCAGATCTGGCGGACGAGTTGCACGTCGGTGACGTACAGAAGGTCGTCGGCCGCGGCGATCCCGAAGCCGCCGACCTCGGTATCACCCAGGTCGCGCAGGAAGAGCAGCTTCGCCCAGGCCGTAGGGCTAAACCGGAGCACCGGCTCCGGCGGCCGGGACTCCTCGGCAGGTGTTTTCGAGGAGGTGCCCGAGCCACTGCCGGTCATCGGCAGTGTCTGCCGTGCTGATCGTGGGACTGTTCTTGCGAATAGAACCCGCCGTCGGGGTTGGGCGGATTGACGGCCGTGTAGGGATTCTCCGCGAACATGGTGGCGAAGGGCACGAACTCGATGCCGCCATCGGCCAAGCGGTTGGCGGCGCAGATCACCGCGACTGTTTCGCCGGTGGCCGCCGACTGGCATTCCATAAGCGCGGCGTCACCGGCGAGAAACGCGTGCCGGAGGGTGCTGAAGTTCTGCCTGTGACCGATGGTGAGCGGCATAATAGAGGCCCTTTCAGAAGAGATGACGATTCTCGTTCTTCATTGGGGAGGCGATCACCGACCGATGGCGCCTGCGAACCAGAGTCCAGCGGCAATGCCGGCGATGACGACCGGCCAGTGCGCCAGCGCACCGGTCACCAGCGAGATGATGGCGGAAACTGCAACAATGGCGACAACGATCCAAAAGACGCTAGACATTCTCGTGGGTCTCCTCAGAGGCGATAGAACTGCGCGCGTGACGAAATGCGAAGGCTGAATTCGGGGCGATCAGATGCGTGGGAGCCCCTGATCTTGGGGCAGTTAACGAAATCGGACGGGGTCTGTGAAAGCTACGCAGCCTCGGCATATAATAATGCCAGGTTTTTGGCGGAAATTTAGTAGGTTGTGGGGGCAGTGACGCCACTCACGCGAGTGACATTGAGTCTCGCCCTCCCAGGTCGCGTTGGAGCACCAGATTAGCGACCTGGTCAACGCCGCCTACGGCCTGACGCCGGAGGAAGTCAGGCTCATGTGGCAGACCGCCCCGCCGCGCTGCCGGTGCAGGTACAGTCCTCTCCCTAAACGTGATTGTCATAGGAGTTCATCATGAAGCAACGAATCATCCTCTCCTTGCTGTTCGGGCTACTGCTCGCTGCGCCAGCACCTGCCGCGGAGACGGCGGCGCTGGCGACGGACACGCCCTGGCGCGTGTTTCTGATGTGCCGTCAACAGGACCGGGGTCGCGGACGGCAGGTGACCTACAAGTATACCGGGTCGCCGCCCGCCAACTGGACGCAGGCGGATTTTGACGACAGTGGCTGGGGCCGCTATGGAAGCGACTTGTCGACAACGATCGGCGGCTATGGTTGCGGTCGCGACCAGTCTTCCAGAAGCGCGCTAATCTGTCTGCGGACCAGGTTCGGGATCGCCGAACCAACGATGGTGCGCGATCTGACGTTGTCCATCGAGTATCGCGGCGGAGCGGTCGTCTACGTCAACGGCCGGGAGATCGCCCGCCAACATTTGCCCAAGGGACCGCTCGAACCGCAGACATTCGCCGAAGCGTATCCGGCCGAAGCGTTCACCACGCCGACGGGCGAACCGCTGCCCAGCGTCGACCGTCCCGCCCTTAAGGATCTCGACCGGTATGAGCAACGCATCCGTCGCTTCTCGGTCGCCGTGCCGGCAGCGGCGTTGCGCCAAGGCGCCAACACGCTGGCCGTCGAACTGCACGCCGCTCCGACCGATGGCCGAGGGGCGGACTGGAGCACGACCGGTTTGTGTGACGTGAAACTGACCAGTCAGGCCGGCACTGGTGTCGCGGCGTACGCCAAAGCCATCCAGGGAACAACGTTGTGGAACGCGACACCGCTGGACACGGTGGCCAACGTGCCGGGGAAACGGCAATCGTCCCCTTACGGCATCGCGAACACGCCGGTCGGGCTGACGCGCGGCAACCCCTTCGAGCCGCTGCGACCGATCCGCGCCATTGCCCCGCGCGGCGGCACCTGCTCGGGACAGGTCGTGGTGAGCGGGCCGGGACCGTTGAGCGGGCTGAAGGCGACGCTCGGCCCGCTGCGGCAGACGCGCGGCAACGCCGTGTTGCCGGCGGAGTCGGTGCGGGTGGGTTACGCGATACACGAGAAGGACGATGCGTTCTGCAGCGCGCTGCAACCCCAGCCGGCCGCGGACGCGACGGTGCAGCCGATCTGGGTGTTGGTGGACGTGCCGCGCAACCAGCCGCCCGGCTGGTACACGGGCACGTTGACGGTCGCATTCGGCGCCGAGACGACCAAGGTGCCGGTGCAAGTGCTGGTGGCCCCTTGGACGCTGACCGACCCGAAGGACAACGCGACGTTCGTGAGCCTGTACCAGTCGCCCGACACGTTGGCCCAATACTACAAGGTCGAACCATGGTCAGACCGCCACTTTGCGTTGATCGAAAGATCCATGACCGTAATGGCCGGGATGGGCAACGACGTGCTGTTGGTGCCGGTCATCCTCGATAACTATCTGCACCATGCGACGGGCCTGGTGCGCTGGGTCCGCAAGGGGGCCGGCTTCGAGCCGGAGTTCTCCGCCTTCGAGAGATACCTCGACCTGCACACGAAAGTCTTCGGCAAACCCAAGGTCGTCACGCTCAGCATCTGGAAACATGCCTTCGGCACGCGGAGGTGGTTCCGCGGGATGGTGAGCGACGTTGTGAAGCCGTGCCTCGTGACCGAGCTCGATCCCCGCACCGGCGAGATGAAACCCATGCAGGCGCCCCATTTCGGCGAGCCCGGGAGCGAAGAGTTCTGGAAGACGATGATCGAGGGGGTTCGCCGCATCGTGAAATCGCGGGGCTGCGACGACCGATTTCTGCTGCTGGGCGAGCCGTTCGACAGCCGTCCACTCGTGCCGGTCGTCGATTTCTTCAAGAAGATCGAGCCGACCATGCGGTGGCAGATTTACTCTCATTTCGACGGCGGGGAGCCGCGTCCGAAGGACGGCAAGTGGATCGTGCATGGCGGCTTCGAACTGGGGTTTTGCATCGGCCCCAACGCCGGCGGCGACGTGGTGCCGGAGTTCGGCCGCAACTACCCGAAGGCGTCCAGCAACGAGTACATTTCGGCCGGTGCGCAACGTTTTTCCATCGCCTACACTTCTTCGCCGTTGTCGTATCGGATGGTCATGCGAAACGGCGGGGCGATCGCCCGCATCGGGCTGGACTTCTGGCCGGTGTTCGACATCCGCGGTCGCACTTATTACAGTTGCCCGCCTGGTGAAGCCTGGCTCTGGCGCTGCCATGTGCCGGCGATCACCGCGGCCGGCCCTGACGGCGCGGTGCGTACCACGCGCGGCCAGATGTTGCTCGAAGGACTCCAGGAAGCCGAAGTGTTCGTCGCGCTCATGCGCGCCAAGCAGAAAGCGGCGCCTGAACTGGCCGCCCGCATCGAGCAATGCTTTGCCCAGCGCAGAAACGCCGATATGGTCGGCGGCGTTCTGTCGCAGGCGATGATCAGTCTCGATCTGGGAGGCATGGCGGCCCGCGAATATGCGATCGCCGCCGAGTTGGCCGGCACAACGAGTGAAGACGATTGGTCGAGACCTCCCACACTATGAATAGGGAGATCGGGTAGTTATGATGAACGGGCCCTCCTCGGAACCTAACGGGGGCCGGGACATCCCCTGCATTCTGGAGGTCACATGATCTGCAAGTTCCGTCTCTCGCATAACCTGGACACCGGCGTCATCGTCTATCGGAGTGTTCTACTCCTGGTGGCCACTACGTTCGTTCACGCCGCGTTGGCCGCGGACCCGGCATCTGGCGCATCTGGCGGCGACCTGGAGCGATCGTTCGCCAGCCCGCCCGAGGCGGCGCGGCCTTGGGTCTACTGGTTCTGGGGCAACGGGTGGCTGTCGCGTGAGGGAATCACGGCCGACTTGGAGGCGATGAAACGCGCGGGGATCGGCGGCGCGCTGATCATGGAGACCGGCCAGGCCTACGGACCCGGGCCGTATCGGTTCCTCTCGGACGGCTGGCGCGAGATGTGGAAGCACGCGATCGCGGAAGCGGCGCGGGTTGGAATCAAGATCAACATGCATCAAAGTCCCGGGTGGTACGGAAGCGGCGGGCCTTGGATCACGCCCGAGCTTGCGATGCAGAAGGTGGTCTGGAGCGAACTTCGCGTCGAGGGCGGGAAGCGGTTTGAAGGCCCGTTGCCCATCCCGCCGGCGTGGAAGCCTGATAGGAACAAGGAGCCGTGGTATCGCGACATCGCGGTGCTTGCGTTTCCGGCGCCCCAAAGCGAGAGCGTCACCATGCAACAGGCGAATCCGTCATGGAGCAGCAGTAGCGGCGCTACCGCGCTGCCCGTTGCGCTGCCTGCGCCCGACACTGAAAAGCGGCCGTGGATTCAGGCGAGTTTCGCTCATCCCTTCCCCGCCTGTCGGATCAGCGTAGCGTTGGAGAAGGATAGCGCCACTGGTGGAGTCTTTGAGATCGAGGTCTCTGACGACGGGAAGACCTTCAAGACGGTCGAGTTTGTCAGGACT